>NZ_JNAC01000036.1:0-8624 GCF_000722555.1 Sphingobium sp. DC-2
TCTTTGTTCTTCAACATGGCCAAAATCGCAGCTTCGGGCCGACTGGGCCAGATTCCGACGCCGGCCGCGTGTTCATCGGCTATGCCCGCGTTTCGACTCGCGGCCAGGACCTCGATGCGCAGCGGGCCGCCCTGGGTGCGGCCGGCTGCGTCCGCATCTTCGAGGAAAAGGCTTCCGGGGCGAAGCGGGATCGGCCCGAGCTGGCGCGGATGCTCGACCATCTGCGTGCCGGCGACGTGGTGACGATCACCAGGCTAGACCGCCTCGCCCGATCGACCGGCGACCTTCTGGCGATCGCGGAGCGGATCAAGGAGGCCGGCGCTGGCCTGCGTTCGCTGGCCGAGCCGTGGGCCGATACCACGACGCCGGCGGGGCGCATGGTGTTGACCGTGTTCGCCGGCATCGCGGATTTCGAGCGCAGCTTGATCGTGGAGCGCACGAGCGCCGGCCGGATCGCGGCGAAAGCCCGAGGCGTGAAGTTCGGCCCCTCCCCTGCCCTGTCGGCCGAGCAGATCGCCCATGCCCGCCAGCTTATCCATGACGACAAGAAGCCGGTGGCGGAAGTCGCCCGGCTCTTGGGCGTGCATCGTGCCACGCTCTACCGGGCGCTTGAGAACGCATTGACGTGAATACGCATTGACGTAACCACGTTTAGTTGCCGGCCCTAGAAGTAGTGCCTTTCGCGGTTCCTTCCGCAAGGGATTGCAGAATCGGGCGAGTTCGTCCTTACTGCTAAGAATGAAGCGCGACTCGGAAAGGATTCGGAAGGACGTTGCCGCCCATCGGGCGCGGCAGCTTGCGGCCGGCCGTATCGCGCTGACCACGTATGTTCCGACTGATCTTCTCGCCCAAATCGACAAGATCAAGGAGCAGCGGGGCGTGCTTGGCCGCGCGCCGATCATCGAGGAAGCATTGAGGCTCTATATCGAAGCGAAGCAAGGGACATAACGGCAAAACGCCCGACCGCGCCAACGGTCGAGCGTTTTTGTAGGCCGTCAGACACACCGTAGAGACGGGGCCAAAGCTCTCCCCTTATCTACGCTACAGCACTCCAATCCGCAAGATTGATTCTTGCGGAAACAGGAAAGCCGTGCCTGCCGTCCGCGCCGTCATGTCCTTCAAATGGAAGGACGACAGGCATGTTGAGGACGCAGATCGCGGCCGCGATCGGCTGCGCGCGCGCAAGCGCGCTTGATGAGATCATGCGGGAGGTATGGACGCGCTACAGCGCCGGCCAGCTCACCGAGGAAGACGCCGGGCAGCTCTCCACGCTCGCCCATGAGCGCCGCGAGGCGTGGCGGGGATCGGGACAGGCCGGGCTTGGCCTGGTCATGCCCCCGGCCGAGCGATGCCCGACGCCAGTTCGCCGGCATAGTCATATCCGGGGCCGATCGGAGGGCCGGATATGGCGGCCGACGACGCGCAAGGACGTTCAGGCAATCTTGAAGGCGGCCGAAATCTACAATGAGGCCGGCTTGCACGAGAAGGGCGAGCGAAGCGGCCCGCTAGGATCGGTGGCGCTCGACGTGCTGCGGCTGTTCGTCAATCTCATAGACTTCCGCACCGGCCGGTTAGAGCCGTCAATCACCACGATCATGGATCGGCTAGGCCGGTCGCGCGATACGATCGTGCGGGCGCTGAAGAACCTGCGGGCGCATGGTTTCATCGACTGGCTGCGGCGCTACGAGCCGACCGGCAACGAGGGGCGCGGCCCACAGGTCCAGCAGACGAGCAACGCCTATCGCCTGTCCTTGCCGGAAAAGGCCCGTCAGTTTCTCGGCAGGTTCGGCAAGGCCCCGCCCCCGCCTGCTGATCATGGACAGGATCAGCAGGCATGGAGCGAGGCAATCGACGCCTACAAGACCACCCTGCCCCTCGATGAGCGGACGCAGCTCGACACCGGCGATAGCCCGCTCGGTAAGGCCCTCGTGATGCTGGCAAAGAGTGTGATGAAACGTGAGTCCGATAACCAGACTGAATCCCCATCTGATCTTTATCTAAGAGGGCAAACATAAGCGGTCGCCGCTGTTCGGGCTGCTTGCGCAGCCCTGCGGCGGTTCCGATCCGCGTATAAGGCGGATCGGGAGGCGGCACCCTCACAGCAAAACCGCCACGTTCGCGCCGGCGGCAACCGTCCTACGGGCTTTCGAGAGGGAGCGAGGGGCAAGGGCGGGGCTTAATATTTGCTGTATTGCCAGCAATAAGGCATTTAAGCAAAAATTCTTGCCGTCAATGCGGTTTGCTGCTATGCCAGCAATATGAAAACAATCGCCATAGTCAGCCAAAAAGGCGGGGCTGGAAAAACCACCCTCGCCTTGCACCTTGCTACGGCCGCCGAGGCGGCCGGGCTTCCCGCCGCTATCATCGACCTTGACCCCCAGGCAAGCGCCGCCGGATGGGGCGATAGCCGACAAGGTGAGGCCCCGGTTGTCGTCGCGCTTCCTCACACTCGTTTGCCGCAAGGCTTGCAGGCCGCGACCGATGGCGGGGCCGAGCTGGTCGTGATCGACACCGCGCCGCACTCGGAAGCGGCCGCAATGGCGGCAACGCGATCGTCCGACATGGTGTTGATCCCGTGCCGAGCCGGAATCCTCGATCTTCGCGCGATCGGAAGCACGGCCGAGCTGGTGAAACTCGCCCAAAAGCCGGCCTTTGTCGTTTTGAACGCCGTGCCGCCGCGTGCCACGCAGCTTCTGGCCGATGCGCGGGAAGCCGTTCAGGTTCACGGCTTGGAGGTTGCCCCCGTCGCCTTCCAGCAGCGGGCGGCTTTCGGACATGCGCTCACGGCCGGCAAAACCGCTCCGGAGTATGAGCCGGCCGGCAAAGCCAGCGAGGAAGTGTCCGAATTGCTGACCTGGCTTAGAGGCCAATTGCTGATTTGACGGCAAGCTGTATTGCCAGCAATAAGGCATAATGGTATTGCTGGCAAACTGGCAGTTTGATGGGATAAAACCATGTCGAAAAGACCGAGTTTAGCCGCGAGCATGAAGGCCGTGGGCGCGCAGACCACGCCGCCTGTTGCGCCTATCGCGGAATCCGCCCCCGCGCCGACCCCGGATCGTGCCGAGGGTAAGCGTTACCATGCCGCCACGCGGGCCGGAATGAAGCGGGTGACGGTCGTGGTCGAGCCGGAGGAACATCGCCGGGTTAAGCGGCTGTCAGCCGACACCGACCGCTCCATTGAAGACCTCATGCGCGAGGCGCTTGCTGACTTGCTGGCAAAACATAGTGCTTGATTGCCAGCAAAGCGGCGATGCGGTAAGGGCCTTGAAGTGTAACGCTATGTGTCATACATTCAGGGGCGAGGAAGTCGCGTGAGGGTTTTCAAAAACAGCCGGTTTCACAAGTTTGCCCGAAAGGAGAAAATCTCTGACGCGATGCTTTGTGAGGCTGTAGAGCGGGCTGAGCGCGGCCAGATCGACGCCGATCTAGGGGCCGGCCTTATCAAGCAACGAGTAGCGCGGCCCGGCGCTGGAAAGTCTGGCGGCTTCCGAACGCTGGTTTTCTTCCGCGCGGAGACGAGGGCGGTTTTCGCGTTCGGGTTTGCCAAGAGCGATATGGCGAACCTTGATGATGCGGAAGAAGCCTACTTGAAGAAGGCCGCAAAGCTGGTCTTGGGGTTTGCAGATGCGCAGATGGACGCGGAAGTTGCTGCGGGTCGAATGTTCGAGGTGAATTGCGATGAGCAAGACTTACAAGAGTGAAGCTCTGGCGGCCGTCCATGAGATGATGGAAGGCTTCTATGAGTCCGGCGCGATCGACAAGCAGACGATGCGCGAATTTGACGAGGGGTGTCTGACAACCGTTGAGCCGCTGACCCCCGAGGAAATCCGTTCTATTCGTGAGCGTGAGCGTATCTCGCAGCCTGTCTTTGCCCGCTATCTCAACGTGAGTAAGGGGCTGGTGTCAGATTGGGAACGTGGGGTGAAGAAGCCCGGCGGCCCGGCGCTGCGGCTGCTGACCGTTATTCAGAAAAGGGGCCTTGAGGCGATTGCCTGATTGCTGGCAAGTTGGCAAACAAGCAATTTGGCAAGTTGTCTGCCTGCATCCCGCCCCCGGCCGTCCCTACGGCCCTAGATGATGAGAGCGGGACGGCCGGGGGCTAGCGTCGCGGGTGTGGCCTGGTTGAGCGATGCCGGCGAGCAGCCGGCCCCGGCCCGGAGGGAACGCGCTCCCACATAGCGCCGAAGTGACCGGAGGGCCGCAAGAGAGAAGCCCCGGTGCGTCAGCGCCGGGACCGCTTTTCCCATCTGGCCGGCTCGGGCAGGGGGGCTTCGCGCTTTTCGCGCAGTAGGGCTTTCATTTCTTCCATCGAAATACCCGGTCGGGAATCATCGGCCGCCACCTGTATGCGGCGCTTGAGTAGTTCCCGGCGCAGATCGGCATGGGGTGCCAGCTCCTTATGCTCGCCCAGGATCACGAACACGGCTTCGGACGGATCAAGGAACGTGTCCTGTTCGATCAGATCGAGCAGCCACAGGGCCAGCGACGGCGGCAGATAGGCTTCAAACCGCAAGCCGCCCTTGGCGGCCTGGTCACGGAGCTGCTTGGCCTGTTCAACGGCATGGGCCTTGTCGGCGGGATCGGGCCATTCGGGCGCATCGGTGTCGGTCATGGTTTCATCCTTTATGCTTGGTCGAACAGCCCCCGGAATTCTGCATCGGCGTAATAGGCGAGCTTGCCGGCGACGATCGGCCGTTGCCCGGCGAGGAACAGCAATTCGACATGCTGCGGCAGGTTGCGGACCTCATCGGGGGTCAGCAGCGGCCGGGCCGTGTGTTGCTCGCCATAGGAGAGGCCGGATTTTTCGGAATCGAGCGCCCGGCTCATGGTCTGGAACACCACGGTTTCCTGCCCGAGCAGATCGGAGACGAGGCGGGCGCTGTCGTGATCGTTGACACCGAACACCTGTAGGACGCCGGCGTTTGACAGGAAGGTTCCGGCGCGTTGCCCGTAGGTGGCGCGGAGCTGGTGAACGTCTTGCAGGATCGGCCAGAGCTGGACGCCATAGCCGGCCATGAGGCCCATTGCGCGCTCGACGGGGGCGAGGTGGCCGAGGGCGGCGAACTCATCCAGCAGGTAGAGGACCGGCACGGCCGGCTTGGCGGGGTCGCGCGCCATGTCGGTCAGGCTTTGCGCGACGAGCAGACGCAGCCAGCGGGAATAGGTGGCGAGGCGATCGGGCGGCAGGACGAGGAACACCGAGGCGTTGCGGCGCTTGAGATTGGCAAAGCGGAAATCGGATCGGCCGAGGACCGCGACCATGCGGGGGCTGTCGAGGAAATGGGTATGGCGCTGCGCGGCCGAGAGGACGCCGGCCGCTTCCCGGTCGGATTTGCCGAGGTGGCGGTTTGCGGCGCGGGCGATCAGGCCGCCGGCGGCCGTTGACGCCTGCATGTCCTTCAGGAGCGCCGCGAAGGCTTCAGGGGCGAGGGTGAGAGCTTCGCGCAGGGTAGCGAGGTTTCGCCTGTCGCGCGGCTCGCTGGCGGCAATATGGAGGATCAGGCCGGCAATGAGCGCCTTGGCTTCCTCGTTCCAATGCGCCTCGCCGGCCATGCCCGGTTCATCGAACACGAGGGCGTCGGCCAAGGTGCTTGCATCTTCCGCGACATCGAGGCCGGCCGGGTCGAGCTAGTCGAGAGGATTGAAGGCGGCCGAGGGCTGGCCGGTGACGCCGAAGGGGTCGAGGACGTGGACCGGGCCGAAGGTCTGGCGGGCGTGGCCGGCGATCTTGGCATTTTCGCCCTTGGGGTCGATGCAGATCACGGAGCGGTCGGCCGTGAGCAGGTTAGGGATGATGGTTCCCACCCCTTTGCCGGTGCGCGTCGGGGCCATCGTCAGCAGGTGGGCCGGGCCGTCATAGCGCAGGAGCTTTCCCGTTTTGCCGTCGCGGCCGATCAGCAGGCCGGAATCGGCGCGGGCAAGGGCGGCGGTTTCCTTGTCGGTGGCGAAGCGGGCCGAGCCGTGGGTTTCGCCGTCCATATCCCCGAAATGGATAATCAGCGGATTGGTGACGAGCCGGAAGGTGATCGCGGCCAGCACCAGCAGCGTGACGAGATCGAGCGCGATGAAGGGAACCGAGCCGGGGCCGAAGCCCATTTGTTCGAGGAAGAACCGGCCGCCGAAGCCGACCACGAACAGGGTTATGATGAGGATGAACAGAAGCCCGAGAAGCGGTTTCCAGATGCGGAAGGGCAGGGCGAGCAGGGATAGGAACGCCCATAGCGGATCACGCGCAGCCTGCCGCATCATGTTCTTGAACGCGGCCCAGGCTAACGTCGCCTGATTCATGAGGCGGCCCCCCCGGCGCTGTCTGTTGTCTCCCTGGCCGGCGCGTTGGCGATCAGATCGGCAAAGAGTTCCTTATCGCCAGGGCGCGTCAGGAAGTCGGGCAGCTCGCGCTTGAGCCATTCGCGGAGGCGTCGGGAAAATTCCTCATCCTTGCCGCTTTCGAGGCGATGCAGAACGAGCGCGCCGAGCAGCACCTTGCGGCGGGTATCGTTGGCGCGCTCCTGTTTGCCGAGCCGGGCCTTGAGCGTGGCGCGCTGCGCATCCAGCTCGGCCAACCGCTGTTCGATCGTCTTGCGCGCCATGTGTCGTTTCCTTCTATCTAGCGGGGCGAGGGGTTGGCCCGCCCTTGAGGCGAACCATGATAATTTTCGGATTTTCGCCAATGCGCTCGACCTCGACAATGCCCGACGCCTCGACCAGATCGGAGAGGCGGGGAAAGCCATAGTTACGGGCGTCGAAATCCGGCGATTGTTTCGCCAGGTGCGCGCCGACGCGGGCCAGATTGGCGCGGCCGTCTTCGTCGGCCGAGGCGGTGACAGCTTTCGCCAGCATGTCGAGGGCAGCGCGATCGAGTGCCGCTTTCGCCGGTGCAGGCTTGGCGGCGGCCGCTTTAGGCGCGGTGACGGCTTCCGCTTCCTTCTGTTCCCCGGCCGTGTTGAGCACGTCGAAATAGACGAACTTGTCGCAAGCGGTGATGAAGGGGCGGGGCGTCTTGCGCTCCCCGAACCCATAGACGATGACGCCTTGCTCACGGATGCGCGCGGCCAGGCGGGCAAAGTCGCTATCACTTGAGACGATGCAGAAACCGGAGAAGCGGCCGGTATAGAGCAAGTCCATCGCGTCGATAATCATCGCGCCGTCCGTTGCGTTCTTCCCGGTCGTATAGGCGAATTGCTGGACCGGCTGAATCGAGTGTTCCAGCAGGCACTCTTTCCAGCCGTTGAGGTTCGGCTTGGTCCAATCGCCATAGATGCGCTTGACGCTGGCGGTGCCATAGTTGGCGATCTCAGCCAGCAGCCCGGTTATGATTTTCGGGGTGGCATTATCGCCGTCGATCAGCAACGCAAGTGTTCCGGCGCTGTCTATTGCCGTCGGCTTCGTCCGCACAGCAGTCGTCCGCGGCGCAGGAATGCTGCAGCTATGCCCAGTGCCTGCTTCGGAGCATGCGGCTATGCGGCACGGGGCTAGGCTGACCGTCCGCTCAGGGCCGGAAGTAGCGAGGACTTCAAAGCACTTGGCTCGGGTCTCTCAAGATTGTTCCGGCCGGCGTAAGCCCAAGCCACGGTTGGAGGCATCGGTTCAAGACAGTTGGACGGGAACTGGGATCATCTGACCGAGTGCTGGATGCGATCTGCGGTCATGTCGGGAAGACTGCGGGTGACAACTATGGTGACGTCACGGTCACGGCGAAGGCTCGGGTAATCAATAGGTTTCCGAACTATGCGATGAGCGCCGCCTGAGACAGCCTATCAAGCCCAAAGTCCATTTAGCGACAAGCCTAGTAGATTGCTCATCCGCAGTCCCAAAGTCACACGGGCCGGGTGCACCGATCCTGATCCTAGACCAATTCGAGAGCATAGTCCGCCGCATCTTGCATCGACGAGCCAATGCAGTGCGGCCTGACGCCAAGGCGTTCGAGTGGAAGCCCATGACGATTGAGCCAGAAGGTGCGGTAGCCGAACCAGGTCGCTCCACAAATGTCCCAGCAGTTCGAAGACACAAACAGTATCTCACTCGCATCACAGTCAAATGTATCTGGTCCCATTTGGTAAGCTTCCGGCGCTGTCTTGAAACGTTTGACTGAATCGACGCTCAAGACATGCTCGAAGTATCCACTAAGCCCAGAGGCTTTCACGGCTTGATCAAGCATCCGAGGTGTTCCGTTCGACAAGATCGAAAGTGTTATCCCGGCGTCCTTTAGGCGCTGCAATTGCGCAGCGTTCTCGGGAAAGGCCGAAAGCTCGGAGTATTTCCCCAGCAGGCGATCTCGTGAACTAAGGGGCAGTTCTACATCAAGTGCAGCACAGGCATAATCAAGCGCGTCGCCTGTCACACGCCAGAAGTCTTCGTATTTGTCGCACATGTTGCGCAGGCGGGTATACTCAATTTGCTTGTCGCGCCAGATAGTTGCCAGCTTCGCGCCCTTTCCGGGCATAAGGTCTTCGGCTTCGGAACTGACCGAATAGACATCGAATAGCGTTCCGTAGGCGTCGAATGCGATGGCATTTAGGGTCACTATTTGTCCTATGCTTCCTGTGCTGTATCCTTGCAGAATACAGGGATCCGACATTCCCCAAGTGGCCTGCCGCTTGACTTCAAGATCGCCTGATTTT
>NZ_JNAC01000037.1:0-4484 GCF_000722555.1 Sphingobium sp. DC-2
GGGTCCCTTTTGCGCGCCGATAGGGGGTCCCGTTTGCACGCCGATTGACAACCTGTCCGGTCGAGCGCAAACTCTCGCCGCTATCGAGCCCGCGAGCTGATACTTGGCATTACTTGGACGATTGAAGTGCTGATTGATAAAAAAGAGTAGAAAATCACGGCCCGTTTGGCCGGCCATCTCGCAAAACGCAGCAATGCAACCTAACTTTGAGTCGATATGAAAGCTTCGAGCGAGAGGGGGGGATTATGGAGTTTGCGCCGGGCGATACGGTTCAGCTGAAATCGGGCGGACCGATCATGACGGTTGAGCAGGTCGGCGAGTATTGGTCGATCGAAGGCACCGCGGTTTGGTGCGTGTGGTTTGAGAAGGTTGGCAACAAGCAAGTCGCCTCGCGGGAGACATTCGCCGCTGTTGCGCTGGATAAATCCGAGCGACCTGGTTTCGCGTCGTTTCAGGTGACGCGAGGCTGATCGATGATCCGGGGGGCGTTCATCGGCATCGATCGGCATGCGGATCCCTTTATCGGTGATCTGACGGGAGCTGCGCGCGACGCCACTGCCTTGTGGGCGGTGCTGTCGGATAGCATCGCCGACCTCGACGCACCCCTCATCACGGACGATGCGGCGACAGTGGTTGCGATGCGCGATGTTCTCGATGCGACGCTAGGCGCTGCGGATGAAGACGATGTGGTGATCCTCGGGTTCGCCGGACACGGAAATCCTGACAGTCCCACTTGATCAGCATGGGCAGAAGCCCGTGCGACGCGGAACCGACGAAGGCGATCCGCAACCGACCCGCGCCGCCTGCGCCAACCAGCCGCGTCTCGCGCTGCGCCGTATCCATCCGGTCGAGGATCTGCCGCGCGTGATCCTGCAACACGACTCCTGCCTGCGTCAGGCGGATCTGGCTACGGCTGCGGTCGAATAGCTGCACGCCCAGAGACTCTTCCAGCGAGGCGATCTGGCGCGACAGTGGCGGTTGCGCCATGTCCAGCCGCGTCGCGGCGCGCCCGAAGTGAAGTTCTTCTGCCACAGCAAGGAAATACCTGAGCTGGCGGAATTCCATTGTCTCCTCCCAGAGCGGAACCCGAGATGGAAAAACCTTTCAGGTTGTCCGTCGTCAGAACATTTGGCACAACTCGCGGCGTAAATTAGCGGAGTGCGGGCCTCGTCCTGGGGTTGATATTAAGCGGCGATCTTGCGGTGGAGCAAGCGGCGATGTTCGATGGTCTTCCGTTTGATCCTTTCGCGCTGTTTGATGATGGCATCGGCCCTGCCGAAGTAGGCGTCGGCGGGCGTCACGTTGTTCAGGCTCTCGTGGTAACGTCGGTGGTTATAATGCTCGACGAAGGCTTCGATCTGGGCCTCAAGGTCACCGGGCAGGAAGTAATTTTCGAGCAGGATGCGATTCTTGAGGGTCTGATGCCAGCGCTCGATCTTGCCCTGGGTCTGGGGATGCATCGGAGCTCCGCGCACATGGCTCATTTTCCGGGCCTCGATATATTCCGCCAGTTCACCCGCGATGTAGCTCGGGCCATTATCCGACAGCAGCCGAGGCTTGTGCAGCACCGTTGCGCTGTCGCAACCCGAGGCCTCGAGCGCGAGGTCCAGCGTGTCGGTGACATCCTCGGCTCGCATGTTGGTGCACAGCTTCCAGGCGATGATGTAGCGCGAGAAGTCGTCGAGCACGGTCGACAGATAGACCCAGCCCCAGCCAATGATCTTGAAGTAGGTGAAGTCGGTCTGCCACATTTCGTTCGGCCGCGTCGTCTTGGTGTGGAACGCATCGGCTGCCCTGATCACGACGAAGGCCGGGCTGGTAATCAGATCATGGGCCTTGAGCAGGCGATAAACCGTGGCCTCCGACACGAAGTAGCGCTTCTCGTCGGTGAAGCGCACCGCCAGTTCGCGGGGCGACAGATCGGTTGTATCCAGCGCCATGTCGATGATCTGCTGCTGGATATCGTCGCCGATGCGGTTCCACACCCGGCGCGGGGCCGATGGCCGATCCTCCAACGCCTCCGGGCCGCCTTCGAGATAGCGGTCGTACCAGCGATAGAAGGTCCGGCGCGGGATGCCCAACTGCTCCGCAGGCGCGCCCGGCTCGGGGGGCAAAGGGGTAAAACTGTCGTGATCAAGGTCGGGCAGCTTCATGCGACCGGCGCGCCAGTCGGCCTTGGCCTGCTCGATCCGTTCCTTCGACGACGACACGAAATTCCAGTCGATGAAGCGCGGTCCAAGCGGCTCGCCGCCCAGCGCCATGACGATAGCCGGCGTTTCCGCCTTGATCGTAACCAGTGCGCCGGGCGTCAGCACCAGCATCTGACCAGTGTCGAAGCGCTGGCCCGCCACGGTGACTGTACCCTCGGCGACATAGATGGCGCGCTCAGGATAATCCGCGGGGAGTTCGGCCCGGGCTCCGGGCGCCAGCGCCCAGTGAAGATAGAAAAGCGGCGAGTGTGTCTGGACATCGGCATGTAGACCCAGCGCCGTGCCCGCGACCAGGCGGCCCCAGACGCCATTTTCCTCGAACGTAGGCAAATCCTCCGCGCCGTGATGGGCAAAGGCGGGATCGGTCTCCTCGTCTGCTTCGGGCAATGCGACCCAGGCCTGGATGCCATGGACCCGCCCACCCTCGCGGCGCGCCCGTTCGAACCGCTCCGAATGAGTGATGCCGCGCCCGGCGGTCATCCAGTTGACCTCGCCGGGCCGGATCGCCTGTTCCGAGCCGATGCTGTCGCGGTGCATGATTTCGCCGTCGAACAAATAGGTCACCGTCGACAGGCCGATATGCGGGTGCGGCAGAACATCGACCTCGTCCGGGATGCCGGCGGCAAGATCAATCGGACCCATATGGTCGAAGAAGACGAACGGTCCTACCATCCGCCGCTTGGCGAAAGGGAGGACCCGTCCGACATCGAACCCGCCCAGGCTGCGGCGGCGTTGGGTGATGACCAGATCCAGCATGCGACCTCCCAATCTATCTCGAGCCCTAATAACATCTAGCTTGCCCCTCAATGTCATTCGATCATCAGTGAAACATTTTGGGTGCGTCTAGGCGACGCGCATATCCGAGGCCACATTGAGGTCTTTCTGCGCATTCGGCGCGTGTCCGCCATATTCGTCGATTCGAGCTGCCAAATCCTTGAGGTTCTCGCTCAGTTGCTCGAAGCTGAAGGCCAAGCCGAAAATGCGTCCGACCAGTTCGTCGGGAAGATTGCGGGTAGTCCCGGCCTGGCGAGCTTGCGCCATCGCCGCCGCGTGGGTAGCCAGCATTTGGCTGACCTCCACCATGGACGGCGCTTTCTCCCGGTTGGCGAGCGCCTGCGCACCCTGTCGAAGGTAGGTTGCAATCGCGACTGCTGCTCGCTCGGCTGCTTGCGCCAGTGGCGCAACCGACGGGGCGGCGAAAGACCTGTCCATCGCGCGGCCGATCATGGTCAGGTCGTTTCGAAGCCGTCTGAGTGTACGGCAGACAGGCTGCGGATCCGGTGCGTTGACCAGATAGCTTCTGCGTTCGCGCGAAGCTTCCTCCGCTATGCTTTCCGCCTGTGTTATTGCCTGGCGGATCTCATGATGGAGCTCCATTACCGCCTTCGGATCGCCGTGGTCGCTCATCGACCTGGACAACTGGTCACTCAGGTCAGCCAACAGACCGAGTGTGCGGCTGACGACCCCGGCGAGCGTCTCATGCGCGCGCACCGGGAAAACGACCAACGCCACAACCATGGCGACAATGCTGCCAACCCCGACCTCGAATATCCGGTCCAGGCCGGTCCAGCGCGGATCGCTTCCCTGCAATGTCGGCGTCAGCAGCAAGATCACCGCTGTGATCGGCGCGATTCGATAGAATGGCTTGAACGCCGCAAGCAGGGCCAGCGGGACCAGCGTGATGGTCAAGGCCAGCCCCATCGCCTGTGGGGTATCATGGGCAACCACAAGCAATACGCAAACACCCCATAAGGCACCCCCGATCGAGCCGGCGAACCGGTCGAATGTCGCTTTTAGCGATGCGCCGACACTCGATTGCATGACGATGATGGCTGTCAATATCGCCCACTGACTCTGCTGGAGAGCGAGGGCGTGACAGAGAAGAAAGGTCAGCAGGCTGGCAACGACGATGCGCGTGGCCAACCCGAGCCGTACCGAACTGCGCTGAAACCACTTTATCGGATGGATGTCTTTCATCGTACCGTCGGATCCTGTCACGCTCGTGGTCAGGCGGAGGCTGCGTTA
This sequence comes from Sphingobium sp. DC-2, assembly GCF_000722555.1. Lineage (NCBI taxonomy): Bacteria > Pseudomonadati > Pseudomonadota > Alphaproteobacteria > Sphingomonadales > Sphingobiaceae > Sphingobium > Sphingobium sp. DC-2. Next base: position 4,236 of record NZ_JNAC01000037.1, read on the forward strand.
TGCCTTCCAGAGAGGCCGGGCGCGATCAAAACCGGAATACGCTCTTGATCCAGAACTTGTCTCCCTGCGGGCGATTATGCGCCATGAATTCATGCTGCCACTGGAACGTAAGCGGCACCTTGCCGAAGGTTGTACGGACCACAGGGCCAAGCGCCAGGACTTCGCCCCTGAAGCCGTCATTCCCGACCCGGATACCCGCCTGGGCTCTGTTGCAAAGATTGGCGGCAGTCAGAGGTAGGCTGTCGCTCT
>NZ_JNAC01000038.1:0-538 GCF_000722555.1 Sphingobium sp. DC-2
GGCGGCAAGGCGACGGCGGATTTCATCGTCATCGACGTTCTTCTTCCGGCCTTTGTAAACGCCTTCGGCGCGCGCCGCTTCGATCCCGGCGCGCTGACGATCCTTGATGAACTTCAGCTCCATATCGGCGACCATGCCGAGTATGGTGATGACCATTCGCCCCATGTCGCCCGCCGTCGTCACCTCTGGCTCAAGGATGCGCAGCGAAGCTCCCTTTTCATCAAGCTCATGCACCAGGTTCAGGACATCGCGCGTGGAGCGGCCGAGCCGGTCGAGCCGCAGCACGACCAGCTCGTCGCCGGTGTGCATAAACTGCATGATCGTTTCCAGTTCCGTGCGCCCGCTCCGCGAGGCCCCCGATCCGGTCTCGGAACGGATAATTTCGCAACCTGCATTCTTGAGGCGGCCAATCTGGATATCCAGATCCTGGTCCGTGGTGCTGACGCGGGCATATCCGATACGAGCCAAGTGCAAAATCCGTCACATTAGGGGTGACTACACGAAAGTGACGCATCCGCACGCTAAGCGCGAACGTATG
>NZ_JNAC01000039.1:0-69881 GCF_000722555.1 Sphingobium sp. DC-2
CTTACCCGCCCAACTCACATCTTGGCAGGCGGCCTCAACCGTTCGGTTACTTTGAACCCTCGGCCCCAACATTGGCAAGGTTGCTCAGCCATAGTGTGCGCTGCTTCAAAATTCGGCCTCTATCTCGGCAACGGACTTGGTCGCGGATGCGCTATTCAGCGCCATTTTTTCGCCCGAACGATTCCGAAGTGATTCCGGATCGGAATCTCAGTGTCTGCGGCCGAAACGCAAAAAGGCCGCCAATATTGAGTGGTTGCCTTTTTATGACCTCGTTTTGGTTGCGGGAGGGCGCAGTCCCCGTTGGTATAGTTGCCCTCCTCCCCCGCCTTCCTTGCTTACAGCATTGAGAATTCCCATGAGTTGCCCGCACAATTCGGCGTAAACCTGCCCACGGTCAGGGCCGGGCGAGATGATGATTTTCCCAACGATCGATCGAATATCCTGAGCCACCTCATCCCGCAGGGCTGGGTCTTTCAACGCCTCAATCAGATATGCGACGCGCCGCCGGTATAGCTCAGCGAGGTTCGGGTGAATGTCCGGAACCACCACCGAATGTTCGACGTGTCGATGCTGAAGCTCATCCCGCTGCTGTTCGAGATCGCTCAATCGCGCCTTCATGGATGGCTGATACATGCCATCCTCAATCGCAGAGAGAATTCCTGCGATCGCGCGTTCGACCTTGTCCAAACTGCGGCGGTCCAGTTCCGCCTGAGCACGCTGTTCCCGGTTAGCGGAATTGATTTGCTCTATGTAGCTGGCCACGGCCTGCTTCACCGCGTCCGCAGAAACGAGGCGCTCCGATATTCCATGCAACGCACGTTTCTCCAGCATCTCACGCCGGATTGTCCGATTGTTGCCGCAGGTACCCTTTCGGAAGTGGTTGTTGCAGCCGTATCGATCATTCACGATGATGGTGCAGTTCCCGCCGCAAACGCCGCATTCTATCATTCCCGAAAACAGGAAGACGGGCCGATGCAGGTCGCGAAGTCTCTTTCCCTTTGAGACCCGGATACCGTCCGCAACAGCCTTATAGCGCTCTCCGATTTCGTCCGCCCGCTGGCGCACGGCCTGCCACAGCTCGTCAGTCAGAATGCGCAATTCGGGCACATCCTTCTTGATCCATTCAGATTCAGGGTTGGGCCTGGAGACCCGCTTCCCCGTCGACGGGTTTTTGATAAATCGTTGCCGATTCCAAACCAGAACGCCGACATAGAGTTCGTTGTGAAGGATGCCGGTCTTGCGCGCCGCATGTCCCCTTATCGTCGTGTCCGACCATTGCTTGCCAAATGGTCCGGGAACGTTGTCGCGGTTGAGGTCCCACGCGATCGCGCGGGGGCTCCTGCCATTGGAGAACTCTCGGAAGATCCGTTGAACGACCAGAGCTTCCGCCTCATTGATCGATCTCTCGCCACGAACCAGTTCGCCGCTCGCATCGACCCTCTTAAGCACATTGTAGCCGTAGCACAGGCCACCGCCCGATTTGCCCTTCTCGACCCGTCCCCTTAGCCCTCGATGCGTTTTCTTCGCGAGATCCTTGAGGAAAAGAGCATTCATCGTGCCCTTCAGCCCTACATGCAGCTCCGATATCTCGCCTTCGGCGATGGTGATCAGCTTCACGCCGGCAAACTGGAAGTGCTTGTACAAGGTCGCGACATCAGCCTGATCTCGGGAAATGCGATCGAGCGCTTCGGCAAGGATCGTGTCGAATTTACCGAGCTGCGCATCCTGGAGCAGCGATTGAATTCCCGGTCTCAGAATCACGGAGGCGCCAGAGATTGCTGCATCCTGATAGCTTCCGATGATGCGCCATCCTTCCCTGGCGGCCTGATCGCGGCAAATGGCGAACTGGTCGTCTATCGAGGTCTGGCTTTGCATATCGCTCGAGTATCGGGCGTAAAGTGCAGTACGGGTCAAGATGCGTCTCCGGTCGATGGTGCCGGCCTGGTGCGGTAGGCTGCATGCCAAGGATTTAGGGTCCGAACGTTCATCCCTGTGGCCTCTTTGGCATTTCGGGTAAGGAGAATGAGACTGTTCGACGCTGCCGTCGCAGCAATTAGCGAAGCGGTGACCGAGCGGATGTGGTCATTTCGTACGGCGCTCCATGCGTCCGCCACATCGCCATCGACGGGCAAGAGCCTCTCCTCGAAGCAGGCCTTTGCCTCATCGAGCCAATTCTCGAAGCGGGCTGCCGTTTCGGGCTCGATCTCAAGCAAGTCCCTTGCCTGCCGACGGAGTTCACCCAAGCTGAGAGCGCTAAGAAACAGCCTGTCTGCTGACGTCTCTTTTAGAAACCGCGCGACGTTCGGATGCATTGACGCTCGGCGTGTCTCGAACAGCACGTCGGTGTTCAGGAGGAAGCTCTCATTGCCTTTCAACCTTCCCCCTCCCCTATCGCGTGGAATGCCAGGTCAGGTGATGCAAGGTTTGCCTTGGGACCTCCCAATAGCCATTCCTTGAAGTCCGGCCTCTGGGACGTCATTGCCGCGTAGTCGGCAGCAGAGAGCAGTACCGCACGAGGTCGGCCGTGGCGCGTGATCATCTGAGGCCCACGCACCTGTGCCGTTTCAATCACCTCGCTGAGTTGGTCCTTCGCTTCCTGAAGTTGCCAGGCAGGCATATCCAAAACCTCTGCCATTTCGGCTAGAACTATAGCTCAATCATCCTGTTCTTCCAATGGGCCATCGCGTATTTCTGGCACACCAGTTGCGCCCGCCTTCCGCGCCATCTCCTCCCTGGCGAGATGCCGGCCAATCGCTGCTGCTATGCGAAGGATCCGTTCGTCCAGATCGTCCGCGGGGCTCCGCGAAACCTGTGGCTCGCCGCTTGAGCCGTTCACTGCGGCTTCCCCTGAGCAAGAGGAAAGGAACTGCTTTCCTGGCGTTGGGATAAGGTTTTCGGCGGAAGGGGTGAAAACACATTCGCCCCGAACCTTGAAACCAGGCGCCGTGCGACATTTTTGCGGTAGCGTTCTTGCCGCCACGGTGTCGGGCTGTGATAGACACCTACAGCCTGCCAATAACTCCCGCTGGTGCGCAACCCCGACAGGAACAGCCACTTGGCTGCCTGCACGTTGAAGCACGGATCGTTGATCAGCCAGGTGCGTACAAGACCGGGATCGCGGTCGACGAGAACAGATAGCTTGGCTACCCAGGAGCTATTAACCTGGAGAGGACCGAGGTCATGTGTACCGTTGCTGTTCGGAACCTCAGCGCCGATCCATCCGGCCTCCTGATCGCGCAGACCCCACAGCGTCTTTTCAAGCCATGATCTGCCCGCCGATGCGAATTGGATACATCGAGCGATCTCACGTTCCCCGGTGGCAGAGCCGACCGGACGAGACGCCGCTGCAGCTGAACCCGACAGGAGGGCGAGGCCCGCTACGAGCGACGGCAAGGCATAGAGTCCCGACCGCCAGCGCGCGCGCGCGATGGGGAGTCTCATATGCGCTTCCCCCTGACCAAGACGGGTTCACCGCGAATGAGGGCGAGAAGCTGTTCACCAGATATGATCTGGATATGAGGATGACGATTGAGCAGCGTCCGGGTCGATGGTCCGGTTCGTCCAGTGTGAATGAACAGCCCCGGCATACTCTTTGCGGCACATAGCTGCGCGAACGCATCAACATTTTCTGGCCGTATCGTGTCTTTGTAGCGCTTGGCTTGGACAAGCCAGACCCATCCGCAGATCCTTACCTTCCCATCAATACCTCCATCACCGGTGTAGCTCTGGTTTCGGACCACTTCGATCGCGCGGCGTTCAAAGCATTCCAGAAGCAGTTCCTCGAAAGCCAAGGGATCCATGCGGCGCATCCGGGCGAAAACCACCGCCGGAGGTTGGGAGCGATCGCGGCCCTGCAATTGCCGGCACATGATGCGTGCCTGTCGACGTCGCCATCGGTGTTTGACCGGAGTCCGGGAACCACGAAGGAACCAGGCAAGGAGCACAATCCCGACGACAATAGACAATACGGCCCAATCAGCGATCATGGCCGCCTCCGTGATCCTGGGAAGGAGCGTGGGCAGGTTCGGGAGCCGGCTGGGGCGCCGTCGCGGCGGCGCGCCCGTCTTCCCGGTCAGCACCTCGATGGGAACTTCGATCGAGAAGAGATACGACCCACCGGTCCATGAAGGATGCAGCCGACAACGCACGATCCGCAATGCGCTCAGCCAGTCCGGTGAACTGAGTGCTCTCCGCAGATCCACGTTGCGCCGCCGGCTTGTCCTTTCGCTCTTCGCGTTGGGCGCGTTGCTCGGCGCGGAGCTTGTCCCAGCGTTCGGAGTGGCGGGTCGACCGGCCCTTCACACCGTCCCGATCGATCCGCCCCAACCCCTGGAGGGAAGATGTCTTTTCGCCCGTACGCTGCTTCAGTTTTTCGACCAGCCTTTGCCGATTCTCGGTCCACAGGCTGGCCCCGAATCTCGCGCGGGTGATCGCGGTGTAGAAGTTTTGCCCTGTAACGAGCGGCGAGTTGACGGGCGCCAGCACATAGACCCGGTCGTAAGTCTTGGACTGCGCCGAGTAGACGGTTTCGCCATAGCCATGGTCCCAGTTCTTGTGCTGGGAAAGATCGATTTCCTGGCTCCGCCCGTCCCGATCCCATCGGATTGTGGCAACGGTGCCGTTGAGGCGCTCCAGGGTGCCTCGCTCGGCATTCTTGAGATCCAGCTCCTCGTTGACGAGGCGCCATTGTATCCGGTCGCCGGCGGCAAGGTCGCGTTTTTCTTCCTTGAACACGTTGATCTGGGAGGCCCGCCCCAGACGGGGATCCCACTGGATGGTGCGGCCATGTTCATCGACCAGGTTGACCGTCTGACGCCCACGGGCGTCTCGTCCAACGCCAATCACCTTATACTCGGCATCTCGGGCGATCCCCAGCCCGACATTGTCGCGGGAGAACACCACGACCTGACCGCGAGAATAGAAGCGCGCGAAGTGCTTCTCCTGCTCGGTCATGCCGGACGGCGACAGGATCGACAGCCGGGTTTCCTCGGCCGCGATCGCACCTTCCGTTTTCAGCGCCTCGCGGACCTTGGTGTTCACGATCAGACGGGTCGCATTCTCAAGCACGAGAATGTTCGTCTTCTCGCGGTTTTCCGGACTGAGGCGTGTCCAGTCGGCAACGAGCGACGCGGCAAGCTTTTCACTGCTTTCCCCGGTCGTCACCCTGTCCAGCGAGGTAAGCGATCCGTCGTAGTTCTGGAGCCGTGCCAGCCGCACGGCCTGGGTCATCTTGTCCGTTTCCTGCCGGACAGGTTCCCGGAGTTCGGCTTTCGGCAGGCCGAGACGTTGCATCAGCCAGAACGGCTTGCCCTGCTCGATCGCCCCTGTTTGACGGGTGTCACCAATCAGTAGAAGGCGCGCGCCGGTGGTCCTGCTGATCTCGAGGAGACGTACCGCCTGGCGGTTGCCAAGCTGCCCGGCCTCGTCAACAACCAGGACATGACTTTCATCAAGCCTCGCGCCGCCGCTCGCAAGGAGACTGGCAACGGTGCGCGATTCAATATTGGCCTTCTTCCCCAGTTCCGCCGCCGCCGAAGAGGTCGGAGCGAGGGCAATGAGGGTCGCGTCCTCACCCGCCGCACTCCTTAGTGCGCCGATGATGGTCGACTTGCCCGAGCCGGCGACGCCGTGGACACCCACGATCCGGTCTTCGCTCCGGCCGAGATGAAGCAGAGCTGTCCGCTGCTCGGGAGTGAGGTTGTGGGCAAGACCTGCATCCCTGAGGGCTTCGATAGACGCCAGGGGCCGGGCGTCTGTGAGGGCCAGGGCGAGATGATCGGAGAGCGACATTTCGAGACGCGCCGTCCTACGTGACGTTCGACCGCGGGTGTGTATCTCGTCACCGGTAAGGTGGCGGGTTTCGAGAAGTTTGGCTCGCGCCTGATGTTCCTCGACCACGGGACGAATATCGGAAAGCCGAACCTCGCCGACATGTGAAGCCAGGGCCGTCTGCAACAGCCGACCGAGATTGTTGACCGCCTCCTTGCCTTCCGACTGGCGCAGGCCGAAAAGCATGGCACGCGCCGCCGTCTGCGCCTCGACCTCAATACTGCGCTCACCAATTTGCTCGGCGTCGGCGCGCGCCTCCATCACCGCCTCGGCATGTTTGCCAAGCCGCCCGTCCCACCGCTGATGGAGCTCTTCGAGTGAGACTTTCTGCTTTGGTCCCCGAGTGGCATAGAAGGATTTCTGCCGTGCCGCCTGCCCGGTCAGGCCATGCTCTTTTGCATGAGCCTCGATCTGTTCGGCGCGCTGCGACATTTCGGTGATCAGGTCCTTGGGGACGCCCCTGATCTCGAACAGGCCACGACGAGGGTCGAACTCGACATCGTAGCCGCGCTCGCGGAGGAGGTGTGCCAATTCATTGCGGTACACCTGCCCGGCCGCCATCTGCTCGGCGAACATGGCGCGAGTTTCCAGGCTGACCTTCTTCGCTCCATCCCGCTCGTCGGTGATGTTCATGACGACGACGTGCGTGTGAAGATGGGGATCGAGCTCGCGAGACGCATGCTCGGTGAAGCGCGCCCAGATCAGCCGGCCGGTCGTCTTCTCGGTGACCTTGCCATCGACGCGGTGCCGCATCGTGGCGTGTTCCTCGAGATAGTTGAGCGCGACCCCGACCGCCTGCTCATGCGCCTCAACGATCCGCTCGTCGCCGGAGACGAGTGCCATGATCGACACCGACTTGGGGGCGTTTACGGCGAAGTCCCACCCCGGATGATGCTGGATGTTGCCATCTTTCCGCTGGCGACCAAGCTGCTGGTCACCGACCTTACCGGCTAAGAGTTCCTTGAAGACGGCAGGGTCGACCTCACCTTCCAGTCCCAGTTCGGTGGCGATCTTGCCACCCCATTCGGAATGCTCGTCGGCACCCTTGGTGTAATAGTCGCCGACCGTGTAGTACCGAGCGATGTTGGCGGGTTTGCCCTTGAGGCGGATGGGATTGATCATGCCGGCCTCGCTGCATTGCGGGTGCCGTCATGGCGGCCGTGCTGGCTGAGACGGAAACACGCCGGCTTCCCGAACAGCTCGAGCGGTGGTGGTGGGTTGCTTGCTTCCCCTTCCCGGCCGTTGTCGGTCGGAGGAGACGCCGCCTCTTCATCGGAGGGTATGCCGGTCGGTCCCGTAGCGTCGCTTGGCGGTACCAGGGGCAGTTCGGCTCCTGGATCACTGGGGGCAGCACGTCGCCGTTTCGTCGGGGTAGCTTTCGGCTTGGCTGGTGTTATCGGCGCTGTCGGCGCCGGGGGCGCCGATGGCGTTGGAACCGCCATCCGAATGGGCGCGGCGCCCCGCTCCTCGAACGCCTCGCCGATGGAGGCGACCTTGTTGTAGCTGTCCTCGAACCGGACCACCGGAAGGCTGCGACCGAACCGCAGATAGCCCATCAGGTTGGGCAGGTTTGTGACCTCGGTGTGCATGACCAGCGGTCGGGTTACCTGCATGCGCGAGAGGTTCACCCCGTCGCGCATATCGTTGACCCCGTAGGACATGCCTTCGTTGGCTTCGACCTGTTCGACCTGGCCGAAATTTTCGCTGACATGCTTCGCTGTGGGGGTGTCGTTGGCCCGCAGCGCCACCCAGGTGGAGCAATAGCCGGTGATCGCCGCAGCGTCCTGGATGCCGTAGGTCGCCTCGAGCTGGGGATAGCTCTGGAAGCCGAGGATACCGCAGCCTCCATACTTCCTTGCGCGGGCCAGGAAGTCGCCGAGCGAGGGCAGGCGCTGGAGCGTCGGCAGTTCGTCGATCACGCAATAGAGGCGCCGGTTGCGATCGGGCGTCATGCTCATGATCGCGCTGATCGCGATGTCGAGCCATACCGTGATCAGGGGGCGCAGCGAAGGCAGCTGGTCCGCCTTGACGGTGATGAAAAGCCAGCTGTCGTCTTTCTCGTTGGCGACCCAGTCGCGGATCGAGAAACCATCAGCGGTATCGTCGAGATAGGAGAAGCTGCGCATGACGGAGGCAAGCTCAGCCTGGATACCGGCGCTGGTGCGTTCGCCCTCGGTCGAGATGAATGCCGCCGCATCGGTGCCGGCGGCAAAGGCTGCGAGGTCCTTCAGCTTGGAGCGCAGCAGCGTGTCGAGCAGGATCGAAACGAGGGTGCGTTCCTGCCGAGCCAGCTTCCGCAGCACGGCGACCAGCGTACCGCGCGCCGCCTTCGCCCAGAAGGGATCGCCGGTCTTGTCAGGGATCGTGGACTCGGCGATCTGATCGTAATGATAGTCCCTCGGGACGTCGACCCAGGGCGACCAGCAATCCGCCCGTGCGTCGAGCGGATTGAGCAGCACGTCGATCCCCGGCCGGTAGAATTTTTCGACGAAGGTGCCGGCTGTGTCATAGACGATCGCGCGGCGCTTTCGCTTCCGGATGCCGTCGAGCATCTTGACGATGATGTTCGTCTTGCCGGTACCTGGCGCACCGCAAATCAGGATATGTTCGGGTTCGAAGGCGTCGGGTACATTGACCCCACCAATGTCGAAGCTGCCCTTGGCGTAACGCCAGAGAGCGCGGCGGACCTGCCGCACTGTGCCGAACCGCGCCCCGCGCAGGAACTGATTGGAGCCGAGGCCTTTCCCCGTCCGGGTGAAATAGAACCACGCCCAGAAGAGCATCGCCAGAGCGAACACACCGGAGAGCGCTGCGCCGTGTAGCAGGTAGGTCTCGAAGGCGGCGAGCGTCTTGTGGGCGACACCTGAGTCGAGCAAGCCCTTGGGTGTTGTCCAATATTGTTTGCCCGCCGGTGTCTTGAATAAGATCGGGGTCGCGTTGCCGGGAACAGCGTCGCCCATGAAAGCCGCTTGGCCGAGCTTCACCAGAACGAAGCGCTCATACTCTGAGGATTTCTCGAGCGCATACCAGATGATGCCGCCGATCCAGATGACCAGTCCAGCGAGGAAGGTCTGGTAGAAGACCTGGGTGGTCATCCGGACGTTGTGGACGATGGCCTGGCCGCCGCGAGTCCAGGAGCCGAGGGTGTCGTGACGAAAGATGCTCATGACCGGTCCTGCTCGGGGTCGAGCAGCCCCCTTTCGCGGAGGAGGCGACGGGCTTCGCCCAGTCCCTTTTGGAGGATGTCCGGAGAGCGCTCGCCGACAGACGTGGCGAGGATGGCGAAGGCCTGGATGACCGTCGCATGGAGCTCATCGAAGCGGGCGTGATATCCCGAAGGATCTGTGCCTTCGAACCGTTCAAGGATGTCGCGACAATAGGTCGCGGCGCCGAGACCTGCGTTGCGCGCATGGACGGAAAGGCGCGCATAGAGATCATCGTCTATGCGGATTGTAATACGTGCCAAGCGGCGGACTCCTTGTCCGGCACGCCAGCAACGTGGTGAAGCGTCGCCCTTATAGCCGATTTGCGCCGTGATCTCAACAATTTATCGAAACTGCCGCTGGCAGCCAGAGAGTGCCAAGCGAGATCAATCGGTTAGGCCGGCAGCATTCTGGGGCTGGCTGCCGGCGGCAGCCGATCAGTGCCAGATGGGCTGCCGTCCTGTGCCGCTAAAAAACGGCGGAAATCCGGGCGATTCGCGCCCGCAGCACCCCGTGCGTGGGGTGCATTACACCCGCCTCCGGCGTGCGTCCCTCCTCCGCAGCGCGCTTGCCCGCTGCGCCCGTCGACTCGACCGTGGGCGGGTCTCCCCGGTTGGGTGCGTTTGCGGGCGTGATCTCATTCCGATCGCCGGGAAGGCATTGCATGGCGGTGGTCCTTGGTGGATAGTCGAGGGCGGCGGGCAGACCTCCTTGAGCAAGGAGTCTAAGAATGCCCAAGATGACGGAACGCGAACGGCTGGCGAAGATCGAGGCCGATCAGCAAAATCTCGCGCGGGAAGCCGAGACGGTGCGGCGTGGATTGCGCGCCCATTATGGGAAGCTGGCGACGGAACTGCCGGTCGAACGCTTAAGCGAGCGCGAATTTCGCGACGTGCTGAGCCAAGCGATTCGAGTCGGCGGCGGCGTGGCGATTGCCGCGCTCAAGGGGCTGACGGCACAAGGCATCCAGGCGGAACCGTCTGCGGGGTCGGCTCGCAAGCGCGCGGTTGTTCCCCCGGCTGGCGGTGATGACGCCTCAACGGCTGTGCATCCTTAGCGGAAAGGGGAGCGACGTTGGCGGGCGGTACGCCCGGCAAAAGGAGCGGCGCGGGGAAAACCGTTCGGGTTTCCCCCGCTCGTGCCAAAGGCACGACAAGGGGCCGGGAGCGGTTGCCCGCCCCGGCCCTTCTCTTGGTGGCTTCGCGATCAGGCCGCTATGACGCGGCGCTTCTTTTTGATCGGAACATCGGGCGCCTGATCTGCCCGCATGAAAACATGGGTTGGGACACGGTGGCCCTTCTCCGGGTTGAACAGGTCATAGAGGCTCGACTGGATGCCCGACCCTTCGCATAGCAACGCCTCGACGGGCATAAGCTCGGCAATGTTGCGATTGCGCCGGAAGGCTTTGCCGTTGCCGCGCCCATAAAGGCCGAACGCGATGCAGACCACGCCCCGTTGCGCTGCCCATGCGGCGGCGGCTGCATCGACCCCAAGGCGCTGCCCGGTGGTGACAAGCACCATGTGAGGAATGCGCGTTCTGATCTGGTCGAGCCGTCCCCAGATAATCCGCCAATCGTGCCAGTCGGAAGGGCCGGACACGACCACGACGGGGCCTTGCGGGTCGTATCGGTCACGCTTCCGTTCAGACCTTGCGCGCAGGAAGTCGAGCGCCGAAATCTGGCTGGCGGTGGTGACATGGGACGCGCGCGAACCCTTGGCGGGCGACCATGGGCGACCGGCATAGGCACGATACATTGCCGCCGCATAGTCGCGCATGGCTTCCATGGCGGCGCGCTGTTCCGCGACCGACTGGCATTCAAGCTGGGTGTCCTCCAGTTCCTTGTTGAACACCTCGCCCGGTTCCAGACGGCGGGCCATATCGCGAATGGTATCGGCCAGCCTGTCCTCGCGGCCTTCCAGCTTGTTTGCGACGAAATGGAAGCTGTTTACGAAGCCCCATGCGAGTTCCGGGGCAAGCGGGTCCAGTCGGGTATCGCCTAGCAGATCGAAGATGGCGGCGATGATGCCGCCGCATTCCGCCTGTGCCGCGAGAGGATCGGGCATGAAATGTTCGGCAGGTTCCTCGTCCGGCTCGATGATGGTGAGGGGCAAGGGGTCGCCGAACGATGCCACGAAATCGGGCGTGGCGATGGCTTCGGCATAGAGTTCCGGCAGGTCGGCAAAGCTGCTAACGCTGCGCAAGGCCGTTGGCTTGCTCATGGGATGGGTTCCTTTGGTCGGGTGACGGTTCAGGGTCCGGGGAAGCGTTCCAGCGCTCCCCCGGCCCGCCTTGGGTGCCGCTTAGAAGGGCACCTCATCGTCAAGGCTGCGTCCGCCGCCGGTATATCCGCCGTCCGGTCCAGCGGTGCTGCCGCCGGAGAAACCGCCGCCGGTCCGTCCGCCGAAACCGCCCGACCGCTGACCGCCGCCATTGCGCCCGCCAAAGCCGCCGCCCTGCGCCTCGCGCTCGCGTTCGCGCCGCCACTGGACATCGAAGCCGTTCGTCTCGTCCCCGAAAAGGGCGATGGGCAGCGGCTCGCGGAAGCTCGGATCGTCCACCATGCCGGACAGGAACACCTCGTCATTGGACTTCATGCGGCGTTCCCAGACCACGCCGATCTGGATTTCGTCGCCAGCGCGGTTCGTCTCGTAAATCTCATAGACGGGGGCGCTGTCGCTCTGTCGATCCTCGACGCGGCGCATGATAAGGTAGGGAAAGCGCATTTCGCGGGTGGCGATCTTGCCGATAATGTCGCTGGCGCGCTCGTCGAACTTGAAGCTACCGATCTTCATGACTTCATCCTTTCTCTGTGCTGTGGCTCGTTTCTCTTTCCCGGCCACATCAGAACCCTACTCCCTCCCCTCCATTACTTCCATAACATTGATTTCTTGACAGAAATCCATCGTACCTGGTGAGCCCGAGCATCAAACGGCCGCGTCAGCGGCCCACAAATGACGAAGACGCACCGGCCGCTTGCGGCCGGTTCTGCTTGAATGGAAAGGGAGCGTGGGCCGGCTGACAAGTCATCGCACCCGGAGCCGCCCTCGCAGGTCCGAAGGCGCAGGGCGGGGCTCTTGTCCGCAAGAAGCACGGGAGGGGCTCTAGCGAAGCTTGGCGAAAAGGGGCCGGCGCTTCTGTTGAAAACAGACAAACATCGCCGGCCCCTTTTCGCCTAGCGTAGCTTTGTCCCGACGCAATTCTTGCGGACGAAACCCGTCCTGCAACGCACGGATCCTGCGAGGGCGGCGAAGGGGGTGATGGCTTGTCTGCTCGCTCCACGATCCGCATCGCGCGACTAGCGCGATTCCTTAGGCGAAGCCTGCATTGCGATGGTCGTGCCGGGCCTTCTGACGTCTCGGGAAGAATGCCTCCCCTGCCCGGCCTCCCCGCGGAAGGGATCGTTACGGCGTCAGCCGCCAAGACCCCAAAGGGGGCTTGGTCGGAGCGGAGCGGAGATAGAGCCCGGTGCCCGCTTTAGCGGGCATCCGCCCGACCTCGGGATGTCTATCCTGTCGTTTATCGCTCGGCGTGCAATCCCGAGATGCCCCGCTTTCACGACAAACCGGAGGCTTGCCCCAGTGCAATGCGCTGGATCGTGGTTGCCGGATCATCGCCCCGTGCCGAGCTTGCGCCATCGGGCACCATGGGTCGTGGACCGCTCGAAGCCATAGCCGGCCCACACAAGGTCGTCATCAAGATAGGGGTCGTTGGCGAGGAGGTAGCGAACCGTCATGCTGTTGCCATGCTGGACCAGATATTGCTGGTTGATCATGCGGGCCGCGTCAGGCGGCAGGGTAGAATTGCTGAACCCCGGCGGGCCACCGGCGATGATGAAGGCGCCACAATATCGATCGAGCGTGAGCCACCAGGTTCTCAGGTCGTTGAAGAAGGCGCCGAAGATGGATTGATGGCCCGGCGCCGAGATCATCAGCGTTGGGTTCGTCGATGTCCGCAAAGGGATCGGCGAATGGCAGACCATCACATTGATGGCGTCGGCGTCCTCGGGGATATTCGTGTCCATCGCGCCCTCGCGAAACAGGGCATGCGCATTGTCCGCGGATGCAGCGATCCATGCGTGCATCTCCTGCTCGTCCTCGCTCAAGTCGCCGTCGAGCGCGCCATCCGCGAAGCGGGCGGACTCAGCCTCTATGAAGCGCAAGGTCTCAAGGTTGCGACGTTGGAGGTGACGGGCGAAACCATAGATCGGTATCTTGTCGGTCTCAGCGAGACTGGTGCCGGCACCCTCGACGATCTTCCTCCAGGCCGGACTGTTGGAGAAGGGCGTCTCGATCATATGGTTGATCGGACCTTCGATCGACCCTGCGACCCCGTCCGCGACATAGTCATGGATGGAGTCCTCATAGCCGATGCGATCGATCGATTTGCGGTCGATGGCGAGGATATCGCCATGTCGTTCGACCATGCGGACCTTGTTCGCGTCGTCCGGGCAGGCAAAGCGACGGAGATAGAATTGCGGCACATAATGATGCCGCTTGGGCCTCTCGGCGGTCATTCTCGCGTTTCCTCGGCAGGGGGAGCAGCCCTGACCGATGCGGCCTGTGCGTCGATATCAAAGCCGTCAATCGAGAGGCCGACGATCATGTTGATGAAGGTCTTGGCCTCCGCGATCACCGCCTCGGCCTCATCCTTGTTGCTGAAGGAACCTTGGTGGACGACGGCGTTGCGGACGGTGTTGATCTTGCCCGCCGAGCTGATCAGGGCGCGTGCGGTTGGGCTTGTCCGGGGGGTCGCGAAGAAAACGGGTACGAACAGGCGCTCGACCTTCAGTGGGAGACCATTCGCCCAACGGAGGAACTGGTCGACGATGGCTGCATCGAATTGGGTCTTCTTGCCCCACTCGGTGCGTACCGCATAATTGGCGGCGATTTCCGCAGCCGTGGCGCAGCGCACGATCGCCGCGGATGGTTCATCGCGCCCATGGAGCCCCGACAATTTGGTCCATTGGGACTGGAGTTTCTCAAGGTCGGTGCGCTCATTATAGGGCTTTCGCGAAGATTTCCGGTGGGCATCGCCTTTGGCACTCTTCACGCATTCCCCCTGTGTCTAATTGCACGCACCTCTATCGCATCGTCGTCACCACGGCGAGGTCTTGATGACTTGCAACTATGGGAGAAAGCTTCACCTTTTGGGGCGCGCGAGGAAGCGCGCAAGAGGATTGTGATGATGTCGACGGCGGAGCGGTTACCCAGGATCTTTCAGGCCAATCTCGGGCGGTTCTTCGATCGCGTGATCTTGCCCGTCATGGACAAGCTGCCGTCCCATGCGGGCCTTGAGACCGGGGAGGCCGATAGCCTTGATCAGTTTCTCGATCGGGCGGCGGCGCAGGTCGACAATTATACTGCCAATGAGGCGGCCAAGGCGTTTGTCCTTACCCTCGCCGGTTTGTTCGAGCGACAAATGAGCCGCTGGGCGCGCGCGATACAGGATGCTGGGGGTTCCGATATGGGCAAGCTCAACGGCTTTGAAGCACTGCTCGCCGGCTGTGCCGAGCGCGCCGGTATCGACCTTATGCTTGAGCCTCTTGGAGAGGCTCTGACGGAGATGTTCGTGGTTGCCAATGTCGTGCGTCATGGAGAGGGGCGATCCTGCGAAAGGCTGCGCGCGCTTGCCCCGCACCTCTGGGATGAGGAGTCTGTTGACTATCACGATCTCCTCCCCGGAACGCCGGTGGCAAGTGAACATGTGCGCATCCGGCAAGCGGACCTTGAGCGCTATACCCGGGCCACGACGCGGTTCTGGGGCTTGGCCGATCCCCTTCCCCTGGCGGTGACGAATCCGCCTTATGGGAGCCTATGACGGCGTGCCGGAGATGTTCGAACCGGAGGACGAAGAGCCACGCTATCGTCGGGTGTCCGACATCGGGCGGAGCGATCTTTTCGAGGCGCTGAAGTCGCTGGCCGGTTTTGCCGAGAACCCGTTTCTCGTGATGCAGGCGAGCCAGCTTTGCCATGTCGATAATCTGCTGAACGGCCTTGAAGAGCAGGTCCTGCAACAGATGGCGGAGGATGATCCGCCACGGTCGACCATGGCCATGGTGCAGGCGCTTTCACCGATGTGGATCTTCGCTGCCTATGAATTGCTGCGCACGTGGCGGCAGCGCTGTGAAGAGGTCATCAAACTGGCCGAAAATGGTGGGTTCGACCAGAAGGCGAGCCATCTCGAGCGCGAGCTTGGGTACCGTCATTATGACCGGGAGCTTCGCGCGCAGCAGTTGCGTGATGCGCAGGAACGGCCGGAACTGGTGGATCAGATGCGACTCGATCTGCGCCGCACGGAAATGGGGTTCACCACGCTGGAGTTCATCCGGGTTGCGCTCGCCAAGCATGAGGTCAGCAAGAAGGGCAACAAGAAGCCCATCGCCTTTGCTCCGGGGCTGGCCCTTCCCAATTGCCATACCGGATCGGTGGACTATGAGATGAGCAATGGCGGCTCGATTATCGGCTATGTCTCCCGTCGCGACATTGCGGAGACGATCCGGTTTTTCCCTGAGGCGGACAATCCAAGCGATGAGGATCTGACCGGATTTCGGCACTATATGAACCCGCCCGATGTCGAGCCACCAAGTTCGAACGGGAGCACGCCATGACCAAGGGGATGCCTGCGCAACCCCAGCCAAAGGCGTTTGATCTGCTGGCGTCGCTGGCAGCCTTTGCGCAGCGTGAAGGCGTCGCCCTCAACGATCCGACGCTGATCGACAGGTTCATGACCGATGCTCGACCGAGGCTGGAAACGGCGCTGTCTGATGCAACCCTGATCCATGGCTCGCGGACCGAACGGCTGTTCGAGGCGACGATTCTGACCCTTGGGCGCTATCGGATGCTGAAGACCGAGGACATCGGCCGTGTTCATGGGAGCGCAGTATCGCGTGCTCCGGATTTCCGGGTTGTTCTCAACGATGGCGAGCAATGGCTGGTCGAGGTCAAGAATGTCCGTAGCCAGAAGCCGTTCAGGCAGCGCACCTCCATGTCGGCGGCTTATCTCAACTCGCTGCAATCCTATGCCGACCTGGTCGGCACGCCGCTCAAGCTGGCGATCTTCTGGTCGCTCTGGAATATCTGGACGATCATTCCCCCGGGGCCTTTTCGCCGCCCTGATGGCGGCCTGCGCGTGACTATGCAGGAGGCGGTGATGGCGAATGAGTTCGGCAGGATCGGTGAGGTGATCATCATGACGCGGCCACCGCTCCGTCTGGTGCTCGACGCCGACCGGAAAATGCCGAGAAAGTTGAGCCCGGAGGGGTTGGCGGAGTTCATGATCGGCGCGGCGCGCATGTATAGCGGGGATACAGAACTCACCGATCCTCGTGATCGCAGGCTGGCGCAGATTCTCTTCCTGTTCGGGGATTGGACCGTGGGCGAGCCAATCGCACGGATGGATGGTGGCGAGATTGGAGGTGTCGAGTTCGTGGCGCAGCCTGAGGACCCATCGGACCAGGGCTTTGACGGGATCGGCTGGGCCAGCCGGATCTTCAGCCACTATTATGCCGCGCAGACGGTCGACGGCGATCAGGTGATCCAGCTCCATGGCGAGGCGGTGCCCGAATGGTTTGCGCCGCTGGGGGCTTGGGACTTCAAGAACAGCCGGCTCCCTTTATGGCTGGGGCACATCGAGCCGAACAGCGATCGGATCAAGGCCGAGTCTGATCCCGATTGACTGGTCGAGTCCTGCACGAATGGCTGTGGCGATATCACCATTCAGCTCGTCGGATCTCAGACCGAGAAGGGAAACCACGCGTCGGCGCAGTTCGGGAATATATTTCACGAACTCGCGGTCCTTGCGCTGGTTTGCCAACAGGGTCTCGATCGCCTCAAGACTCCATAATATGGTAATCCAGCATTCCATGAAATCGACCGGCATGGCCTCGAAATCGCGTGCGAGCATGACGCGTCGTATTGCGGGCTTCCCGCCGCAGAAAAAGGCGACAAGGACGCGCACGACGAAGCGTGGCCAGCCAAGGAGGGCGCTGGATGTATCCAGGCCCTTCGGCAGATCAGGGCATCGGGCCTTGTAGAGGAGAAACAGGACCCAGTAGCGCAGCCGCAGCACGTCGCTGGAACCGAGCGCCTCCTCGTCGGCCTCAAGTCCTTCGGTATATCCAAGAATATGCCGCTCGTAGAGCCGGGCGTCGACCGGGGTGGGCGCGAGCGATGGCTTGTCAGTGTCGCGATGTTCAACGCTTTCATCGGCCGGGTCATCCTCACGGTCGGTGTCGGCCTTTTCGTCCGAGAGGTCATCGAAAGCTGTGTCGTCTTCGGCGGATTGATCTGCTTGAGGGCCGCGGCCGGAGAGCAGATTGAGGAAGTCGCGAATCGTGTCGCTATATGTGCCGGCAAGACTGTTATCGCCCTCGCCGCCCGAACGGCCGGCGCCGGAGCGCGCCTGGGTGAACTCCTCATAGCTCAATGAAACGGGGGCCGCCGGCTCGTCCACGCTTTTGCGCTCCTGCGGCCGGGCGGCCGACAGGGCGCGCGGCTGGGTCACGGCCTCGAAATCCGCGCGCACAAGGGTTTCGAATGCCTGATGCATCCAGAGATCGAAATCAGCGCCATCGATGAAGGGCGCGAGCGCGCGTGCCACGCTGCCGGTCGCTACCTCCCGACGTCCGGCGCGCAATATCTCGCGATGCGTGATGTGCGCGAGGGTCGAGACGAGATCGCCGGTGGCCAGTCGAGCGAAGCACAGGGACTTGTGCAATGCGGGCTCTACCGGTGCGCGCCGCCGGTTATCGATCTGGACGAAGGATCGCACCGGGATCGTCCCGATCAGGCGCACAGACCGGTCGAGCAGCTGGATGTCTCCATCTGCCACATCCGTTTTCGCGGCTGTCCAGATGAGCTGGCCCTGGTCGAGTTCGAAGATGCCGGGCTGGCGGGCTTCGATGGTATCGAGCGGGATCGGGGATGTCACAATCGGCGGTGACAGGTCGGAGAGCTTGATCGGCTCAGCGTCAGTCCAGCGTTCGAGGCCCAACGCTCGACCCGCTGCACCGGCGGGAAGCCTGCGATAGATGCAGGCTTCGGCATTGGCGCCTGGCATCCCGGCTGATCCGAGGGCGGCACTGGTACAGTTGGCGCTGCCGAAGAGGATATGGTCGTGATCAGCGGTCGAGGCGATGATGATCTTGGCGTGCGTGAAGCGCCGGGATGGCCACTGAAGATCGACGATCGTCGTCTTTCTGGCAAAGCGTGCATCGACCGGAAATTCATGATGGTTGCGGTCGATCGGAAGGATGATCCGGGTCGGGGAGAGGCGCTTCGAGAGATTGGCCAGCGCAGCGAGATCATGGTCCCAATAGGGACTGATTACCGTCAGACTCTGGACCCTCGCGCCCTGGATCAGTGACACGAACTGATCTGCGATTCCCGTGTCGCCGGGCCCATCGAGGAAAGCGATGCCGGTCCCGTCCAGTTCGTGCACCGCATCTCCTGGTGCCCCGCCGAGCCAGGTCGCACGCTCTTGCGTCCAGCGCAGCGCGTCACGCGCTGGAGAACTGGCGGCGGGCACAAGTGCGTCGAGATAGCGCCAGATAGAGCGAATGATCTCGCGCTCGGGGCTGTCTATGTTCTTGCATTCGATCTCGATCGCGACCTCGGCGTTGCCGGCAAGGCCCGATGCGGTAAGGTTTGCGGAACTGACGATCGCCCGGGCGCTTTCGCGACCAACTTGCAGGATGATTTTCGGGTGGAAAATGCCGTTGGCGGCAGGCGGGCTGTAGAGCGCATAGTCGCGACCAAGGGCGGCAGGAAGGGCTGAGCCTTCCGAAAGCGCGAGCGCGGTCATGCGCGCGTCGGTCAGGAGGAGGAGGTTCGTGGCGCCGCTGGCCATGAGCTGCGGCAGCAGGATTTCCTCGACCGCCGCGAACTCCAGGGCGAAGCTGGTGGCGATTGCACTATGGAAAGGGCGGCCGCTGCGGCGACCCAGACGATCGGGGAGCTTCATCGGCCGGCATCCCGCGCCGCCCAGCCGAGCGGCGTCAGGCCATCATCGTCGAGAAGATGGATGTCAGCGAGAAACTGGATTGCGGATGCCAGCCGCGGTGTGGTGGCGACCGGCTGGTAGGCAGCGAGATAGACGAAACGCCCCTCTTGCTGCTCGAACAGGAACGTATAATCGCCCTGTCGCCGCAGTTTTTGCATGGCGACATGGCTATGCCGCCTGATGATGCGCTCGATCATATAGTCGGCGATCAGCGTGGCGATGCTCTCCCCTTCCCTGCCTTCGAGCCATGATATTTCTGTCCGTAGCGAGTGGGCCATCCCGCGATCGGGCAGACCTTGCGCGGCGGCGGCAGCCAGTTCGGGACGGCCGAGGAGTCGCTGATGAAGCGCAGCAATCAGCAGGCATGCGCTGACGGCCTTGTCGGCAACGGCGCCGCGCGCGCCGGTGAGTTCGGCCCACATCGCGGCATAATCGAATATGTGGGGATCGATCGCGAGACGCAGCGCGCGCCAGCTCGAGTCCGGATCGGGGTCATCCAGCGTTTCGAGATGGGCGACGACCTCCGCTCGGATCTCGGCAAGCGACCGGCCTTGTGGCTCGGCGTTGATGATCGCTATGCCCCATGCGAGCAGCGCGGCGCACGCCACCTGCATCATGTCCTGGCATTGATAGGCTTCCCAGGCGAGCCGCTGGGTTTCGAGGCTGGAGGGAAGGGCCGGCTCGGGTGGATCAAAAAGATGCCAGCGGACCTGTTCGGGGCTTGGCCACTCCTTTTGCGTGAAGGCGGTTTCGAGGATGAGGTCGAGCGATGCCGCGCGGCTCGGCCCTGACTTTCCTGCGTCACCGGACCGGGCGAAGAGCAATGTTTCGTAGAAAGTCCGCTCCTCGCTTTCTTCCGCGATCTGCGATGGTGCGATGGGTTGAAGCCGGTCGAGTTCGCGAAGGCTTACCTTGGCGTCGACGATCTTCTGTCGCAGGAGTCTGGCGAGGTCCGGTCCGATGGCGTCGGCAAACAGGGAGGCCGCGCGACGGCCGAGATCCTTGGTGGTGACCTGGATGCCGTGGCGGTTCTCGGTGAAGAGGTTCATTTCGGCCATCTGGCTGTAATAGGCGCCGCCGAAGACGCCGAGCGACTGGCGAAGGTACCGTTCCTGCGCGGGATCGGTCGAGGCGGCGGCTTCAAAGTCGATCACGCGTCCCGAGGTCGCGAGGCGCCGATTGGCCCATTCGATACCGCCGACGCCGGTTTCACCCGTCCGTGCTGACACGAGGGCGTAGAGTGCCTCGGCGCGGCGCACCCAGATGCGCCAGGCTTCGAAGTCGCTGGTCGCGTCCCGGCGGGCATAGGTTTCGCTGACCCAGCAATAATAGCCATAGTAGCGCATGCGCAGCGTGACGTTGCTGATGCCCGGGAGCAGTGACTGATAGAGCAGCACGCCGCTATTCTGCATGCCGAGCGGGTCGAGCCCGCGCTTTTCGGCTTTTTCGGTCCATTGTGGCAGCAGGATCATCGGCCCTCGGTGATTGTTCGGGCCAGTGGCCTCATTTCACCATAGTAATGAGCGGTGAAGTAATGGTGATCAATCGAGCGGATCATTTTGCGGGACAATCTGGCCGGCACGTCGCATCGAGGTTCCCGCGATGGCTGCGAGAACCAGGCCTGCAATCACGAAACAGAGGTCGCCGACGATGCGCCACGCCAGCACCCCCGCGACTCCGCCGAGCAGGAAGGACAGCACCGTACCCGTGTGAAGGCTCAATCGGGTTGTAATTTCCCCGCGATCCGCAGGGCCAGCCTTGCCGCGAAGGATATCGAGCATCCTGGCGAGTCCAATGCCGATGTCAGTGGCCATGCCCGATACATGGGTAGTGCGCACCCGCGCGTTCGAAATATGGGTAACGATGGCGTTTTGCTGCCCCATGAGGAAAGCGAGGCCGATGATCAGCATCGGCACCCCTGCGGAGCGATCGAGCGCCATCCGCGTAAGACCGAGCGCGGCAAGAAGAGCGGCTTCGACCAGGATTACGCGGGCGTAGATAGTGCCGATCCCGCGCCGCAGGCCTGAGCCGATCGCGAGTGTCGAAAGCATGGAGCCAATAATGAAGGACAAGACTATGGCGAGATAGCCAAGAGCATGCCCCCATTGTCCCATCGCGAGCAGGCTGGAGAGGGCGGACACATTTCCGGTCATGTTGGCGGAGAAGAAGCCGACCTCGTGAAACGCCGCCGCATTGAGTCCGCCCGCCACCCACGCCAGCGCAAAGGCAAGCTTGCGGTCGAGCCGACTGTCGCGTGCGTCGCCCTGGCGGATCAGCATTCCGCGATCATCCGCGCGGCTGCCCGATACGCACGACTTTGGTGCGGCCTGTCTCGCCGCGAACGAGCTGGATCGAAGAGACGGGTTGGCCAAGGGCGTGGGCGAGAAGGCGCAGGATCGCTTCATTGGCCTTGCCGCCCTCGGCTGTGGCCGTTGTGCGCACAAGAAGTTCCAGGCCCCCGGCTTGCGATGGTAGAAGGATTGCGTCGGCCGAAGCATTTGGCGTGGCGCGGAGCGCGAGACGTCCTTCGCGATCCGCCAGCGCGCGGATTTCGATCGCAGAGGGCATCGGGATCCGGCGCCGCGCCATCAGCGCTTGCGAACGAACTCGGCGCGCAGCACGAGGCCCTTGATGCCGTCGAACTTACAATCGATTTCCTGGGCGTCACCGGTCAGGCGGATCGCCTTGATGAGCGTTCCGCGCTTGAGCGTCTGACCAGCGCCTTTGACGTCCAGATCTTTGATGAGTGTCACCTGATCGCCGTCGGCGAGAAGGTTGCCGACAGCATCCCGGACTTCCGGCTGAACGGCGGCGTGCTGGCGCTGGGCAAGTTCGGAAGCTGGCAACCATTCGCCACTTTCCTCATCATAGACATAATCTTCGTTGCTATCGGTCATCTGTCCTTGTCCCTTGGTCAGTCACTGTTGGCCGGCGACAGCCTGGCGCAAGCGCACACCGCGTCCCCCGGTCTGGCTGGTCGCATTCTCGCCGATCAACTCGACACCTGCGCGTTCAAGCGCTGTGACGACCTTGACCAGCGTTTCCACGACACCCCGCACCTGTCCGTCCGACGCTTCCATCCGCTGGATCGTGGGAAGCGATACGTTTGCCAGTTCCGCCAGTCGCTTCTGGTCGATGCCGAGCAAGGCTCGCGCCGCGCGCATCTGCTGTGAGGTGATCATGCTGCGCTTATGACGTATAAGACATCATATTTCAATCTTACACCATCACTATCCATATGTTATACCCAAGCCAACCGGAAACTTGGAATATGGCAGACGTGATCTCGTGATGCACATCGCAATGACGCGGATCGACCGATTCGGCGGTGCTCGGCGCGTGATGGTGCGATGAAGACGGGCAAGCGGATCAGGGGCTTTTTCCTCCTCCAGAATATGATGCTGAAGGATTTCGTCCGGGAGGGAAGCGCGCGGCAGGCGCTTGCGCGGGAGGAGGTCGACCGACTTTGCCGGCTGGAGGCGCTCAACGCTGCCGAGCTTGAGAGATGGGAGCAGGATCTCTTCATGGCCGGTGACCAGCCGACGTTTCGGCAGAGAGGCGGCGGGTAAGGAGGACTGCTCATATCGCGCGAACGAATCCGGCGCTGTCCTGCTCGCTTGCCGTCAGCGAGCGATTTCAGAGGCGGTTACAGGTTCGAGCTGATTTGAGGCATAGTTCCCCCCTTACCGGACCATCCGGCCATCAGGCCGGACCGATCCACAGCAATTCGAGGATGCTTGCTCCGCGCTGCCAGGCCTCGACCCGAACCCGTCGATCCTGATGCGTACGAAGATCCGCGTCTGTTTGAAGGCGCCAGAGAGGCCCCTCCTCGACCTCCAGGAAAGGGCCACGCTCGTTTAGCCGCAGTATCCCGTGCAATCGCAGCGGCGCCTTGCTGTCAGTCATGGGCGAGTGCCTCCGGGATGGAGACTGTCCGAGGCGAGCGGGATAAAAAAGACAGAACAGACATTGCCTCCGCATGGCATAAGCGTGTTCAGACTTGCAATCTTGTTCATTTTATGTTCTCAGGCACACTGAGGAGCCACGCCATGATCCGCGATTATCTCGCCAGTTATGATTATAACTTGCCGCTGGACGATGCGGCGGTCGATCCTGATCTGCCACTGGTTCGCCGCCGGCTGGCGAGCCTCGCGGCGAGCGAGGGTCTGGATGGCGGCTATTACGAGGCCCAGGAGATGGCCGAGGCGTTTCTCGATGCTGCCCGAGAGGCGAATGCGGGCATCGAGGCGGAGGACAGCCCTGCCCGTGTTCGCCTGCGTGATATTCTGGATCGCGACCTTGCCTATCAGCATGAGCTGTTCGATGAAGTTTGCCAACTGCCGTTGGCGGACGCAGCCGCGCATCTGGCCTGGCTTGCCGATTTGATGAAGCGGCGGGCAGATATGGCGCGGCCAATCGCGGCCGAGCTCGGTTATCGCCACTGACGCGGCCACCTTCGGTACAATCAAGCCTTTTGCCGCCCTTCATCTTCGACATGCGTGCGTGCATTGGCATGGCCTGATGCGTGACTTTCAGGCATTTCCCAGGCGGGTTGCCACCGAGCGAACGATGCACGCTTGCTTGTGGATCGGCGTGGAAAAAGGGGTCTGACTCATATTCCGTGCACCTCGTATCATGCTGGCGCCATGACCCTTGCCTTGAGCAGGTCGATTTTAGCGCGCCCGAACATCTGGCGCTTGATCGCCTTGAGGCGGTTTATTTTCCCCTCGACCTGACCGCTGGACCAAGGCGTGGCGATTGCGGCGGCGATGGCGTCCTTGTCCGCCTCGACGCCGGCGGCGAAGGCGGCGAGCTTAGTGTCTGCCGCCATGGCGATCCATGGATCGAGCCGCGCTTCGTCCTTCGAGCGCATCATGGCATGGAAGCGATCGAGGGCCTCACGTGCGGTGATCAGCGCGGGCACGGCCTTTTCGATCACCGCGTTGATCAAGGCGGTTTGCGCAGAACCGGTCTCGCGTTCGGTGGTCATGCTGCGCGCAATGGTCCGCGCGCTCAGCCCAGCGCCACCAGAGTGGCCGAGTTTCTCATCGCGACGGCGGCGCGTGGCCCATTCGCTGACAACCCGCAGGGAGCCGGCAAAACCGGATGCCTTCAGCCGACGCCAAAGTTCCGCGCCGATCCGGCACCCCGCGTTCCACTCGGCCTCGAGTGTCAGCGACCAAGCGTCGAGCGAACTCTCGCGGCTGCGGAACGTATCGTGCCGCTGGCCGCGCAGAACCTTCCGGATCGTCTGGCGCGAAACGCCGGTCGCGCGCGCCAAGGCCTTGATCGGGATGCCTTGTGCGGCCAGATCGATGATCTGACGATTGAGCGCCTCACGCAATTGCGCACCATCCCACTGGATGCGCTCGGCGCGGGTCAAGGTTGCGGGGTCAACCGGGCCAGTGGGCGCCAATGCCCGACGTAGGCAGGGCATCTCCGAGCGCACTGCGGCGAGAAACGCCGCCGAGGCATTCTCGAACAGGTGCCAGCGGTCGGCCACCTGCCGCGCCTGCGGCGCCGCTTCGCTGGCTGCGGCACCATACCCCGGGCCTCGGTCACGGCAGATGATCTCGACCTGCGGGTTCTGGCGCAGCCACGCGATTACAGTATCGCGCTGGCGATCGGGCAGGAGGTCGATGACCTGACGGCGCTCGAGATCCACAACGATGCTGCCGTAGCTGTGGCCGCGGCGCCATGCGAAGTCATCGATGCCGACCACCCGCGCGGGCGGCGGCAGTTCGGCGGCAGGATCACCACGCCGTAGGACACGCAGCATCGTGTCGCGCGACCACGGCACCGCTAGTCGCGCCATCATCCGCGCCCCGGGCCGACCGCCTAGCGCCACCGCGACTGCCCGTACCAAGGCGTCACAGCGGCCCACCCTGCGGCCATATCGACGGCCAACCGGGGGCGCCAATGGTTCGCTGAACGTGCGTCGTTGGCAAGACGTGTGCGTGCAGCGAAACCGACGGACCGACAGCCGAAGCCGAACCGTGCTGCCGCTGACCGGCAAATCCGAAAGCGTGCGGTCGTATCGACTGTGAAAGGACGTCGATGGGTTAGCGCAGTCCGGGCAGATCGCTCCAGCAGACGCCAAGCGGCCCGAAACCTCGACAGTTCCGTCCACGACAGCCCTGCTCTCCACAATCAAACCGGGTAGCGTCAGGCTGCTATCCCATGCTTTCACGGCCATTGACCCGTACTCCTCGCTTTCCGTGAGCTGGAGTTCGCGGCTGCCCTTCGGATTTGTCAAATCTGCACGGAATATGAGTCAGACCCCTTTTTGCGCGCCGATTGACACGCTTGCTCGGGTCCGAGCGTAGCGAGAAGCTTAAGCTCAGCGTCTGTGAGTTCTTCCTCGGTGGAATAGGCATCGATGGTATAGCTGCCCCGCGCGAAGGTGTCGGCGGAAGGCCGCACCATGGCGGTGTAGGATTGTGGCCAGGCGCAGATGAGCAGCCAGGGCCAGTTCGGTATCTGAGGCTCATAGCGAGCGAAGATGATGTCACGGGTGCGCAAGGCAGACGGGCGCCGGTCGAGAAGAGCGGGCGCTACCGGGGTCATCCGCGGCTCGCACAGAAATGCCTCGAATTCGTGCATCTCTGCGAGGCTTTCGAGGATCACGGGGTAGTAGCGGCCGAGTGCCAGACCTCCGCCCGAAAAGCGAGGTGGGATGTCGATCAGCAGGATATCCGGCAATGTCGGGAGTGGCCGGTGATAATAGAGCCTCGCGGCGGCCAGGTCATCGATAAGTCGCATGAAGAGAGTTTTTCGGTGAAGCTGTTTGGCAGTCAACAACAGTCGCAGACAGATTGACGGTATCGTCATGCCGCGAGCCGTTCGACACCCGCATTGAACCGATCGATCCAGTCCCGCATCGTCGGTCGTTCGGCGAGTGGGATCTGGGCCGCGACCCGTTGGAAGTCGATCAGATCAACCGGTGCGCCGGCAATGATCGCGTCTATTTCGGAAGCAGGCAGCAGAGCGCGTTCGCGGATGAAGTGGGTCATCGAGCCGGGGCGCTCACGCGTCGACTTGCGCCACAGACCCTCGACCGTCACAAGACGCGGAGCGGCGCGAGCCTCCACCAATATGATCAGACGGAGGCACCAGCCTGGAAGGGTGATCAACTCGCCCGTTTTCTGTGCGAGACAAAGCCAGCAAGCCGATTTGATCGGCACGGGCAGGCCTTCGGCACGGATCCGCGCGATGCAGGCGTCTCGATCCCAACCCCAGGCGCGCAGCGGATAATGATAGTCGTACAGGTCGCTGATATGGCCTTCGCGATGGGCATAGCGGCGGCTATCGGCGGGCGAGCTGTCATAGCCGATGAGCTTGACAACCTTGCCGCCTTCAGCCCATATTTTCCGGGCCGGCGCCCATGAATTAACCCATTGATCTTGCGGCTGTATTTTCCATTTATGGCTGCATTAGGTCTGGATCGACCTGTCTTATTGGCCTCGCAAAGCTCGCATTTCCGTCGTTCCTTCACCCTCTCCTCTTGCATGACGCCCGATTAGGGCGTGACCGCCTTCAGGCAGCAGAGGGATCGGGCGCTTCGGCGTTGGTGCGGATCGGAACGGGCCGGCGCATCCGATCGAGTTCCTGCACGAGCTGCGCATTGCGGCGTTCGAGCCGTTCCGCCCGTTGCTCGGCTTCGACAGCGCGCTTCAGCAGGCTGGCATTATGTGTCGCAAGCGCGATGTTCCTGGCTTCCGCATCGCGAAGAGCAGAGCGTGTGCGATCAGCCTCGCCTGCGGCCGTTTCAGTGGCCCCCTCGCGCTGCGACTGAAGCTCACGCAGGGCGTCGAGAACGCCGGCATGGTGGGTATAGATGATGTTGCGGCCGACCCCGGCTGCTCGTGCGAGCCCGGCGACCGTTGGCGCGGTGGACGCGTTATTAGCGAGGACGCCAAGGGCTTCGCGCAGGCGTGCATCGGTGTTCGCCCGCCGACGGGCTTGTGGGGTGGACAGATCAGTCTCGGACGCCATCGGCATTTCCTTTGTCGAGCTGGGCCAAGATGCGGAGAGATTCCTGGATGCGTGCTTCGGCAAGCGCGCGGCTCTCGGCATCGAGATCATCGCGCTGGGTCAGTGCGGTGTTACGTTCAAGGCGCGCCTCCCAGACCGGCCTATGCCGGTCAGTCACGGCGAAGTTGGCGCAACTCGAGCAGGTGCTTTGCGTGCGAAGCACCGGGTTCGGCTCGCGCTCGCCGCCGAGGCAAGCGGATGTCTCCCGGCGGTAAAGGCAATAGCCCCAGTCGCAGACGCCGAGGCGCATATCCGTTTCGGCGAGGATTTCGGTAATATAGGCATCGACATCGCCCGATCCCGTGCGCCCGCGGAACGGCGATCGCTCGGAGAGCATGACGCCCGCCTTCCCCGCAACGTGCGGAGCCAGGAGCAGGTCTTCCAGCGCCTTGCGGGTTTCTTCGGCGGCCTGCTCGTCGATCAACTCGGCAAGCTCGAAGTCGGTGCCGACATAGGCCCGGTCGGTCATCGCGCGGTGGACATGCCCGAGATGGCGTTGCAGCGCCGTCAGGCCGGTGCGGTCGCGCCGCCCGATGAACCGCGAGAACGTCTTGCGCCCCTGATAGGTGGTCAGGCGCCAGGTGCCGCCTTGGTGGTCCGGCAAGGCGAGGAACGGCGCAAGCCTCTCGTTCAAGCGGACATTGACCATGGGTGACCGCAGTCGGGCGACGGGCATCATCGTCGGGAGCGGTGATCGTCCCCGACCGAGCTGGTGGAGCCAGAGATTCTTCTCGCCGCTGAGTTCGCGGAGCGGAGCGGAGAGACGCTCGAGTATGTGGATTGCGCGCTGGACCGGCTCGGGCGCGAGCCAACGGTGGATGTCGCCATGTTCCGTCAGCGACGTCTTCGTGATCGTGCCGACCAGATAGACGTGTTCCTCGCCGTCTTCGTCGGCCGCGCGCCGTTCGAGGCAGCCCTCTTCAAGTCTGAGGATCTCGGAGGCGCGCGCGCCAACAAGATAAGCGATGACGGTGAAGCAGGCATCGCCAAGCCGGTCGAGCATGAACGCCAGGCGGCGCAGTGGCCATTCCGGATTCGGATACCGATCGGCGCAGGGACATGGCTCGGCCAGCATCGCGCGTCTGATATGCCAGTGGAGCATTCGTCCATGGTGCCGTGGTCGGAGCCGTTCATACAG
Source organism: Sphingobium sp. DC-2 (assembly GCF_000722555.1). Lineage (NCBI taxonomy): Bacteria > Pseudomonadati > Pseudomonadota > Alphaproteobacteria > Sphingomonadales > Sphingobiaceae > Sphingobium > Sphingobium sp. DC-2. The sequence continues at coordinate 28,205 of NZ_JNAC01000039.1, forward strand.
GTCTGCGAGACGGTCGCGCAGGGCGATTATCTGGTCCGCTGGATCGCCGAGCAACTCGATTGCCCCGCTGATCAGCGGCACGGCGATCTCGTCAGGGGTATAGGGATGACCGCCATAAGGCTTCCAGTGCCGCTTCCCGACCGAGGCGGCGCGAGGCGGTGCCGCCGGCGGTGCGTCGTCCAGCTTGTCGCGCTGCATATGGAAGGTGCGGATCGTGCCGAGATGGCCTTCGGCGGTGCTGAGCGAGAGCAACGCGCCGTTCCTGCCCGGGCGGGCGCGCAGCATCGCCACGAAGCGACCGACGGTGTCCTGATCGAGACCCCTGAAGCATCGGACGTTTTCCGCCGCCATCCATCGAACGAGGAAGCGGATATGACTGAAGTGGCCGCGGATCGTTTCCTTTCGGAGCGGCATCCGGCCTTCGGGTGGATCGTGCCGCAGCGAGAGCAGGAACAGTTCGGCCGCGTGCCGGAGCGGCGTCCACCGATCGTCGCTGAACCGGCTCCCGTCCGGCATTTCGAAGCCCCAGTTAAACGTCGTCGCGGCGGGCATGCGTTCGTTCCCGAGCAACGGCGCCGCATCCTGGGCAAGCGTGGGTGTCGGAACGGTGGCCATGAGGCTATTCTAGGTCCGGCAGCGGAGGCAAAGCGAGCATGAGCCGTTCCGCGTCCAGCATCATTGCGGGCGGGAACGCCGGGAGCAGGTCTTGCGTCAGCACCTGAAGGCTGGGCGCGTAGAAGAGGCCGAACCGGATCGGGTCGATCCGCTCCCGCGCCGTTTCAAGATGCCGGGTGGCCTGGACGATGCGCGCGAGATGATCCGGGTCGATCGGGACGATCAGGCCCGGACAGGCAAGGCAACCTCCCAGTTTCGGGCACACCCGGCCAGGATGGGCATGTCTACTGTCAGTCGGGCGAAGGCAGTCGTGGCCGAACAGCGCCGTCACCGGCGCGCCGGTATCCGGTCCTCGATGTTGCGCGCTATCCGAGATTGTCTCGCCGCGGACCCATGTGATCATCAGCGCCTGAAGTCGGGCGATCGTATCGCGTTCGAGGCGGCGAACGGCATCGCCGTCGACATAGATATCGGTGGTGGCGACACTCGCATGATTAAGGACCGCCTTGGCCGCCATGATGTCGCCCTGCGATGCCGTATAATGGGCGCTTGCCATGCTGCTGCGGAACAGCTTGGGCGAGAAGTCGGGAAGCAGCGCACGAGGCTTTTCGGGATGCGCTTCGTTCCACGAGGCGATTGCGGCGTTCTGGCGCTGGTAGAAGCGCAACATTGCCGATCGCAACGTCGCCTGCACGATATGGCCGGCTTGATGATCACGCTCGAGGCGGCCGGTCGTCATGAGGAAGCGATGCAGGAACAGCCGATCGCGCCTGGACGGTTCCACATGCGGCAACAACGGCGCCGTCATCGCAAGGAGCTTTTCTATCAGGCGAGGCGCCGCATAGGGTCGGCGATTGTCAAACGATCGCCGTTGCATGCGTTTCACCTTGCCGCCGGCGCGGGGTTTCACCCACTCAACCATGACGCGATGTCGTTCGAGTGGATGGGGCACCAGGCAGTCCCGCTTGATCTGACGAAGCGGGCCGGCATTTGCCGCGGTCTGGATCAGCAGCACGATATAGAACGCAACCAGCGTGTCGGTCGTAAGGTGGAGATAGCCTTCGAGCTCGCGGAACCCGCCTATCTCGGCGATCCGCTGCCGATCGGGCTTGTTAAGGTCCGAGCCTCGAGCGGGCGGCATGACGCCGTGGCCGAGGCGGTGGAGCTTCCAGATCCAGCGATCCGTTCGGCGGTCCGGCCACCATGGAGCGACAAGTTCGGAAGAGCGACGATGATTTGCCCGTGCTGGAACTTGTCCCAGGCAGTGTCGATCTCGGCATAGCAGACTGCCAGTAGGGCGCGCATTGCGGCGGGTGTCAGCCTGTCTTGGGGTAGCCGCTGGACGCCGGCGAGCGGGATCGGATTGTTGGGAACGGCGAAGCCCGGTGCGAACAAGCCCGGATTGTCGGCGATCGCGCGCTTAAGGACCGGCCGGATCATACCGAGCTGACCGGATTGCGACTGGACGCCGCGCCTGCGCCCGTTGGTGGGGTTCGCCAGCCATGTAATGAACCGGCGGATCGTCGCCGTATCGAGGTCGACCGCGCGCCTGACACGCGCATCTTCGCACAGGAACCTGCCAAACACACGCAGCGCGAACCAGCGTGCGGTGCGCGTGGCGGCGCTGGATGCCACATCGTGATCGCGGAAGGCGCGCGAGATGGCTGCGCTGATGTCATCCGGCATTCCGAACAGCACCGGGTTGAAGCGTTGGACGATCCTGCCCCATTCGTCGCGGAACTGGATTTCGGCGATCTCAGCCGGATGGTCCGTCGGCGTCGGTTCGAGCCGAAGCGTCCGGTCGAGGCGGCTCCTAGCCATCGGCCGGGATCAACTCGCCATAGAGATAGGCGAGGCTTTCGCTCAGGTCGCGCTCGTGCAGTTCGACGCAGCGCAGATAGATCGCCGTCGTCGTGATCGAAGCGTGACCGAGCAGCACCTGCACGACCTTGAGCGGATTGAGATCGGGATTGGTGCGGGCCTGTACCTGAAGCCGGGCGAGCATCGCCATCGCGAAGGTGTGGCGCAGCCAATGCAGCGTGCCTTGAAGCCCCGCGACTGCGAACGCTTCCGCGAGTTGCGCCGTCAAGAGCTTGCGCGTCATGGTGCGGCCATGCTCGTTCAGCAGGAGATTGGACGGCGCGCGGTAGCGCCGGTCGGAACGGCGGATACGGCGGACGATCCGGGCGCGTTCCTCGCCGATATACCAGTGCGTATGATCGAGCAGCCGAAGCGGCGGATAGGCCGTCCTTGGCCGGTCGCCCTTGGTGATATGCAGCGGCACGCCGACCAGCGGATCGCTATCGAGGTCGAGCGGCCAGCTATCAGGGATCTGACCGACGGCGAGCGCGCAAAGTTCCTTGCGCCGCAGACCCGCTCCGAGCGCCCATTGCGCGGCAAGTCGCGCAGTCGGCCTGAGATGCGCGAACAGCCGCGCCAGTTCGTCGGCGCGCAACGGCCGCGGCAACTTTTCAGGGCGCGAGACGATCAGCTCGTTGACTTGGCGCCGCTGGAAGCCTGGGCGATAGGCACCATCAAGCATCAGCGTCATCTTCTCGGTCAACCGGAACGGGCAATGGTCGATCAGCCCTCGGTCGAGCGCCCAACCATAGAAGCGGCAGACGGTCGAGACACGCGCATTGATTGTGGTCCGGGCATAAGGCCGCCCGGTATGCGTGCTGGGATTCTCCAGCATCCGGTTGCGATAAGCAGCGATGACACGCTCATCGGCCTCGCGCCATTCGATCCCCGATTGTTCGAGCGGGTCGAACCAGTCGTGGAGATGTTCGCCATAGGTCCGGACGGTTTCGGATGCCTGAGCTCCCCCGCGCAACTCGGCATGCTCCATTAGCCAGACGAAGGCAGGTTCGATGATCGCCATCTTGGCGTCGAAGAGGATTGGGAAGCCGACAGGTATCCCCGGCTCGCCGATAGTTGCCCGGAGGATCGATACCATTCAGTAATTCCCATCGTGGCGGGAAAGGGACCATATCGCTATCGCGCAAGTCGCGGATGAGAAGATCGCCAGAATGAAATCTTCCAAGGCGTATCGACACGTTGCAACGCATGTCGCTTGGAGTCCCTGTCCTGACGGGCATCGCCGACCGACTCGATCGATACCACTCATGTCGGATATCGACCAATATACTTTTCGATGTCAGCCTAAGTTGGTACCCTCGCTCATGAAAGCGGGGGAAGCATGCAAGATCTAAATGTCATTGAGGCGCAGCTGGCGCGCGTTCTGGGTTTTTTTCCGAGAGTGGATACAAAGGTCGGCGGTCTCTTCACCGTGAACTCTGCGGTGTTGACGATCAGCGCGCTCAATGTTCAGGCTGGTGACCTTAAACAATGGTACATCGCTGTTCCTGCATTTTTACTGATTCTGGGTTTGGTTGGATCTTACACCTTTCTATACCGGTGTAACTTTCCTGATCTCGAGGGCGGTCAAGGCAGCTTAATCTACTTCGCAGCAATTCAGAACCGGACGGAGACGAAATTCAAGGTCGAGTACGAGGCGATCAGCGAGGTCGATTATCGCGCGGATATGCTCGGCCAAATCTGGCGAAATTCCCATATCCTTTGCGAGAAATATCGCGCCATCGCCATGGCAATCCGCATAACGCTGGCCACGTTACTGCCATTTACTATCTTTCTTGTGATGACGGCGATAGAACATACCCGCATGCCCGTGATCGGCGGGTGACCTAATGGCATTGAAAGACGAGCTCACAGACGCGGTCGATGGTATCCTCGGGACGGCGTTTGAGGAGCGGGACGGCAAAAAAATACCCGCCTCGTCCGACGTTGCCCTCGCAAACGGGGCCGTAAAACTGGACGCTGCCTTTCTTTATGCTGATCTTGCTGGGTCCGGGCTCATCGCGAAGATCTGTCCATGGGATACGACAGCCAAGATAATCCGCGCATATCTGGATTGTTCGGTCCGTATCATCAGGGCCCATGGCGGAGAAATCAGGAGTTTTGATGGCGATCGCGTAATGGGTGTGTTCATAGGTGACACGATGCGCACGAGCGCCGTCAAATCGGCACTCAAGATACAATGGGCGACCCAGAATCTGATCCAGAAAAAGGCTTTAGAGCGGTTCAATTCTGTGAAGAACAATGACGTAAAGATTCGGCAGGCATGTGGCATCGACGTCGGGATTTCTCGTGCGGTTCGCGCCGGTATCCGCAATAACAACGATTTGATCTGGATTGGCCGGCCGCCGAGTTTTGCCGCTAAATTGTCCGATAATCGGGAGTATCCCTACTGCACCTTCATTTCGGCGGCGGTATACAAGAAGATGCTGGACGAGGCGAAGCTCAGCAAAGGCGTAGACATGTGGGAAAAGCGTACCATGAAGTTCGCCGGCGTGGACGAGGATGTCTATCGTTCGAAATATGAGTGGACGCCCTGACAGGGCCAACTCACTCCGTTACCGTGCGCCGGCTATCGCTCGTTCGAGCGTAGCTGGTCGAGAATGTCGAGGGCAACTTCCCTGATTTCCTTCGCGACGGCCGGCGTCTCGCCGCGATCCAATCTCAGTGCGACTGATAGCGGTTCGACCGTCCGACCTTCCTCGGATTCAAACAAGGAAGTCAGTTCGGCGCCTAGGCCAGCGCGTGCAAGTTCGAGGCTGGTGTCCACAAAGCTCGGGATAAGCTCTCGACGACTCTCGAGTTCCGGCAGCGCGGCACTGAGGTGTGCCATGGCCGCTTGGACGTCACCGCGCTTGACTTCCAAGGGAGCGAGAAAGAGGCGGGCTTCGGTCAGATCCGGGTCACGCTTGAGGGCCTCAGAACCATCTTCGATCTTGGACTGGAGTTCGCGATCGATCAACTGGGCGCGCGCCAACAGGCATTTGGGATTGTCGGGATCGGCCTCCATCGCCCGACCGATCAATTCCTGCGCATCGGAAGGGGCAGAGATGCGTGCAAGACCGGTCAACGCGGAAACGCCGACATCGTTGAGCGCGAGCGCCGCCGCGAAATGCTCGCGAGCACCTTCTTCATCGTGTCGCCGGGCAGCAATATCCCCTTGGAGGACGAGGCTGCAATAACAGTGCTCGTTGGCAGCGAGAGCTTCGTCCAGTAGTTCGAGGGCATCGTCATCATCGCCGTGGTGGACGAGTAGCTCCGCAACCTCGCGCATCGGACCGCATGCGCCGCTTTCTAGGACGGCCTCGACTGCCTTTCGCAGAGCGCTTTCTGCGTCCGCATCCGATGCCGATTTTTCCATGAGCAAGCGCGCCAGGCGGACCCATGCCGGCTCACCGTCCTCCAGTGTCGTGGCATGACGATAAGCGTTTTCGGCGCGGTCCAGGCGTCGACTTTGGCTGAAAATGTCTCCGGCGGTGATCCACGCCCATGCATCGTCTGCATGTTTTGTGACCATGGTGTCGGCTATCTGGACAATGGCTTCTGCCGGTTCGCCCAGATTGCGCATCGCGGTCGAGAGCATTCTATAGACTGCAGGATTATCGGCACCGATCGCGACGCTGCGGTCGAGTGCTTCGCGCGCCTCGGCAAACTTTTCCTCCGCCGAGAGGAAAGCGCCGAGGTCAGCCCACGCCATCCAATCCTCGCCACCCTCTGCGACTTGCCGGAGCAGCGATATTGCCTCTTCTGCACGTCCTGTGCCGGTCAACAGGGTTGCAAGCAAGTGCCTGGAATCCGAACGGTCATTACTGTCCTCGAGCGCTTGGCGCAGGATCATCTCGGCTTCGCTATCCTTGTCGCGTCGCAACAGAATCCTGGCGAAGTGCGCGGCGGCATCGTCCGTCAGCTCTCCAAGCGCGGCAGCGCGGCGATACAAGTAGAGCGCGCCATCTTCATCATCGTTCCTGTCACGCAGGCGCGCAAGATGAAGGATTGCCGGCGTGCAAGCAGGATCGATTTCCAATGCCCGGTTGAAGGCAGCCTCGGCCTGCTCGGTCTGGCCGGCGAACGACAGCATCAGCCCGAGCATCGAATGCACTCCGGGATTTGCCGGATCCCGTTCCACGGCCCGCTCGGCGGCACTGATGGACTCGTCATGCTCGTGGAGCTGAAGATGCGCAAACGCCAATTGTATGAATGGCATCGGGTTCGAAGGGCTGATCGCGGCCGCGTCGGCGAGCAGTTGCTTGGCCCGGTCGGCATCCTCATTTTCGACCGCGTCGCGAGCCTCGCGAAGCAATCTTTCGAGGGTAGCATCGCCGTCGCCGTCGAGAGCTTCAGCATCGGTCAAACCCGGCGCAATTTCCGCCGGCAAGACGTCCTGACGCAAGGACTGGAGAAAATCGGCCGGTGTCTGTGCGAGGATACGGGCCCGAACGGTCTCGGGTTGCCCCGTCAAAATGGCATCGAAGGCCCAGTGGTAATCGGTCCGCTTCGCAGGTTCGAACCGGCATGCCTCGTCGACGAGTTTCGCCGTGGTTGCAACAAGCTCATCACGATCATAATATTCGGTCATGAACGCGACCAGCGCGCGAACACGGCTAGAGGGGTGGCTACGCCGTCGCATAAGATAGTAGATATTGAACAGCCGCTCAGCGGCATAATAGAGCACCGATCGCCCTCGGCCCTGTTCTTTCAGCACCGATCCCCGGTCACTCAACCGTCCAAGCATGGCCGAGGCCGTATTGACGTTCACGCGCGCCGCCTCGGCGATCTGCTTTGCGGTGCTCGGGTCCCATGCGTCGAGCAGCGCAGCAAATACCTTCCGCTCGACAGCGGGCAGCGTATCGAGTTGGCTTTTGAAATATTCGGTGTTCTGGTCAATCAGTTGGTTCAGGTTGCCCATCAGGTCGCCAAGCGATGGCGTGCGCATGAAATCGGCCAGGATGTGTATCAGCCGCGGGCTACCGCCGGTCAGAATCTGCAAGGGCCGAATGCGGGCACGCGGAACGTCGTGCGTGGTAAGGGCAGCCCATAACGCGTGGCACTCCTCAAGAGTGAGCGGCCGAAGCGGCAGGATGCGGTAACCATCGAGGGGGCGACCGGAATTCTCATCACTCGATTGCGCGACGGAGGTTGCGAGGACCCCGAAAACCGTCTCGTCTGCCAAGGCATTGAGAAGGATGGAACGGTCGCTGCCGATCTGATCGTTCAGGAGCATGTGGAAATTCTCGACGACGACAAGCAGGCGCTTGCCGGCATCGGCGGCCACCTCGCGCAAGATCTCGAGGCAACGCTCGAGGAGAGGTTGCTCATCGACAATTCCCATCGCCTCGCGGTGTTGCGCTTTCAGGATTGGCTCGCCCGCATCCTCTGCCAGATGGAAGAGGCACTCGAGAAAAAATTCCCCTGGGGTTGTCACGGTATAGCTTTCCTCGCCGAGGAAGATCGGCTGCCACCGTGCCCGCAGGCCTTCATCGGTGCTGATTTCCGCTAGTACCCGGCGACACATGGTGGTTTTTCCAGCGCCACGCGGAGCGACGAGGATAATCCGCGGTGTTGCCGCTCCCCTCAGGACGGTGAGGATCTCAGCAAGCTCAGGTTGCCGGACGACAAAATTCGATACGGCCTCGTCATCGGACTGAAAGGCCGGATTGAATTTGTACGCCATCGCAAGCGTCCTCTTTTGAATCACCTAAAAGCAACACCCCCGTAGCCGCCATCAAATTTGTTGGCAAACAGAATAAAATGGTTTAAGAGGTGCCAACAAATCTGCTGGCAGGTGTCTGCGAGCCGAAACAATCAGGGATTTCAGAGCCATGGCGAAGAAGGTGTGGAAGAGCGAGACGACCGACAAGCGGGTGGCGACTCGCCTGAAGGAGGTCGAAAGGGTGGAAATCAAGGACTATGTGCGGGACACCGACCTGCACGGCCTTGCGCGCAACAAGGCGTACCGCGTCGACGGCGTTCATATCTACGCTGATATTCTGAATTTGGGAGAGATGTTGCAGTCGACCCAGATTGAAGGCGAGACCTGCCATAAGCGTGCATTGCGCTTCCTCAACCTCCACTACCGGGCGGTCTACCGGATCATCGCGGCGGTCGATGCGATCCAGGTCGATTTCCACAATCAGCGACTGCACATGGTGGTGGCCAAGCCCTATGGTGACGAGCCTGGCCGAGTGAACAAGGCGATTGCCATTGGGCAGTTGATCATGGACGTTCTCGCCCAGACCGGCGAGAATGGCGACGAGAAGATCCCGGCTGCGAAGGTCAGGGTCGGCATCGATACGGGCCTCGCGCTGGCTGTGCGCAACGGACGCCGCGGCAGCTCCGAACCGCTCTTCCTGGGTGTGCCGGCCAATCATGCGGCCAAGCGCGCTGGTGGCGGCATCGCGACCGGCATCTACCTATCGAACGAAGCCCGCGCAGCAGTCGATCTGACCGAAGTCGATGACGAAGATCTCAGCCCGCTGAGCGCGTCGGAGGTCGAGGCCAGCCAGGATGAGGCTTCCCTTGCGGTCACGGCCGATGGGGTCGTCCGGGACTGGCAAAAGGATCTCGAAGCAAATCCGATCGGGAAATTCTGTTTTAGCGGCCACACTCCGCCGTTCGCCAACCTCGACCTGGAGTTGCTGAGCCCAGGTAATTCGCGGCGCAATGATGCTATCTCCGTATATGCGGATATCGATGGGTTCACCGCCTACGTCGCCGACCATATCGATGATGATGACGAAGCAATGAATGTCGTGCGCGCGCTTCATGTGCTGCGCGCGGAACTGGACGCGGTGCTGACGGAGGATTTCGGCGGGCGCAAAGTCCGGTTTGTCGGAGACTGCGTCCATGGCGTTATCGGCGAGGGAACGGCCCAGACCACCGATATGGAAGCGAGCGCAAGCACCGCGATCTTGTGTGCCGGCGGTTTGCGCAGCGGTTTCGATCGGGCGCTGGAATTGCTTGAGGATGAGGGCATCGACGTGGCCGGGCTCGGGATCGCGATCGGTTTCGATGCCGGTCCTGTCACGCTGACGCGCCTGGGAATGAAGGGATCGATGATCCGCTGCGCAACGGGCCGCGCCGTGCTGGCATCCGAGAATGAGCAACGGCGCTGTGCCGGCGACGAGACAGCGCTCGGGTCGGTTGCCTATGGATGGTGCTCCGAAGCGGGCCAGAAGATTTTTGGGTCGAGCCGCAAGCGCGCCGGGCTTAGCTTTGAAGTGGCACTTAAAGAGCTGGCGGACGAGGGTGACAAGACCGCCGAGGCTGCCAAGGTCGCAAAGGCGGCGATGGCGATGGGCTTGCTCGAGCCTGTACTGGCGGCTCCGGCAACTGCCGCCTCCAGCGCCTTTCGTTTCCCGAATCGCGATGCCACGCCAACCAAGCCGGCAGGTTTCGCCTAATGTGGTATATGGGTGAACTGGGCCGCCTGGCATCGGAACAGGCGGCACTGGCCGATCTCGAGACGCGGCAGGCCTGGTTCACCGTTATCGGCATGTACTTCGACGATCAGGTCCGGCTCTGCTTCGACGCCGAGATCGAGGTCGTGGGCAAGCGATATCCCGTACGATTGACCTATCCGCAAACGTTCCCGTTCACGCCGATTTCGATTCTTCCGCAGACGCCTGAGCGCTGGTCAGACCATCAATGGGGACGGGGCGAACTTTGCCTCGAATGGGGTCCGGATAATTGGGTGCCCGATATCACCGGAGCCCAGATGGTAGAAAGCGCTCACCGGCTGCTCCTCCACGAGGCTCCGAACGAGATTGGCGAGCAGCCGGTCGCGCCGTCGCGTCATGTCGAAAGCCTGGGTCAGCAACTGCGCGGCTCAGCCGTTGGCTTCGTGCTTACGCGGTCGCTTGCGAATAAGCTCGCCGGGATCCCCGGCGGGCAGCTGCTCCCGATGGGCTTCCTCATGCGCTCGACGGCGCAGGTTGTGATACCCTTGACTATGGGCAACGAAGCCGCCGCGCCGTGGCGCGACCCGGTAGTGCCGGAAGGCCTGAAGCAATCCAGTCTTTCGCTGACAGGACATGTCGCTGTTCTGCCTGCCGGTTCGACGGTCCCTGCGGTGTGGACAGCATCAGCGTTCAAGGCCGCGTTGGCCGACATGGGCTGTGCCTATCCCGAGGGGTATTTTTCCAACATACTCGATCTGTGTCTTGTCTGGGTAGATGGTTCGGCACGAATGTTCTGGCTAAAGGACGAGGCGAACACAGCCACGGAATTCAAGTGCCTGCCGGAAGGCGGCGGGATGCGGTCGGATCCTTCCCGAGCGGCATTGGCGAGGAAGACGGTGGGCCTTGTGGGCTGCGGCTCAGCGGGCGGCAAGATCGCGGCCAGCCTTGCGCGCAGCGGGGTTCGCAATTTCCTGCTGATCGATGACGACGTGATGCTTCCCGAAAATCTCGTCCGGAACGATCTCGACTGGGAGGCGATCGGCGAGCACAAGGCAGAGGGCCTGAAGCGCAGGATCGAGATGATTGCTCCAGGCACCAAATGCACTGTCCGGCGCCAGCAGCTCGCGGGCCAGGAAAGCAGCGGGAGTATCGACGGGGCGCTGACGCTCTTGCAGGCGTGCGACCTCATCATCGATGCCACGGCCAACCCACACGTGTTCAACCTTCTCGGCTCGGTCGTGGCCGCGGCGAAGAAGCCGCTCGTATGGCTTGAAATATTCGGTGGTGGTTTCGGCGGCTTGATCGCCCGGTCCCGGCCTGGGATCGATCCGCTGCCGCAGGTGGCTCGGGCGCGGATTGAAGCTGTATGTGCCGAGAGAAACGTCGCCGCCCCACGCACGACGGGCGGATATGGCATCGCCGCATCGGATGGTCCGATGATTGCGGACGACGCGGACGTTGCGGTGATCGCGGCACACGCTACGCGTTTCGTCATCGATATCCTTGCGTCACCCGAGGACTCCGCTTTTCCCGTCTCGGCTTATCTGATCGGGCTAAAAGCAGAATGGCTGTTCCTTCAGCCATTCCACACTTTTCCGATCGACCTCGGTCAGCCCGAACCTGAAGCCGAACAAGCCGTCGACGTGAATGGCTTGGCTATCGTGCAGAGATTGATCAAGGAGCGTCATGATCGTATCGCTCCCGCCTGACCTAATTGCGAAATTCGAGAAAGCATTGTCGCGCGCTGGACCCCGCGAAATTGGTGGGGTGCTCGTCGGTGAGCATGTCGCCGATGCAGAATTTCGAATCGTCGATATATCTGTTCAGCATTCAGGCGGAACTGTGAGTTGCTTTGTGCGCAAGCCCGAGAAGCACAAAGGCTTCATAAAGCGCTTCTTCCGGCGTACCGGCGCGGACTATACGCGGTTCAACTATCTGGGCGAGTGGCACTCCCACCCGCTCTATCTCCCGGTGCCGAGCGCCGTCGATTTCGCGCAGATGCAGCAGATCGTTGAGGATGGGCCGAATGCACCTTTGTTTGCGGTTTTGCTCATCGTTCGCCTGGGCGAGCATAAGCGTATCGATTTCGGAGCGATGGCGTTCACAAAGGGCTCGGCCCCGACGCCGGTCCAGATCCGTGTGAGTGAGCGGCCGGACTGTGATCCGACCCTTCCCAATCGCCTGATAGCATGGCGGTGGAAGAGACCTGGCTGGTGGCCATCGAGCGATGTGAACAGGAGCGAGGCATGAGTTTGAAGAAGCGATTTGAGGATCGCGAGGTGCTGATCGACGCGCTTCTGGGCCAGAAGATCATTCGCGGTGACCGTGCAATTGCCGCAGCCTTTGCCGATTCCGGCGATCTGACGGAGTTTGCGGCCGGACAAAACGTTCTTGAGCAAGGGGAGAATGATCGGTCGGTTCACTTCCTCCTATCCGGCCGGGGCCAGATCATTATCAACGGAGTACGGCTTTATCCGCGTGAGCCAGGCTGCACCGTTGGAGAGATGTCCGCGATCAACCCGAGTATCGGACGATCCGCGACCATCGAGGCTGTGGAAAATGTGCTCACGCTGAAGGTCGACCATGTGAAGTTCGCCGAGGTCGGCAACGCACATCCCGAGATGTGGCGACTAGTCGCGCAGGATCTCGCGTCTCGGCTCGAGCAACGCAATCGCTTCGTGAACCGCGCCAATGTTCGCCCGCGCATCTTCATGATTTGCTCAGCCGAAGCGCTCTCGATTGCGAAGTCGATCCGTGTCGGACTCTCTCATGACGCGGATATCGAGATTTGGAGCGACGATATGATCTTCCCTGCCGGTGGCTATCCGATTGAAGCGCTGGAGGAACAGGTCAATATTGCCGATTTCGGCATAGCGCTCTGCGAGCCGGATGATCTGGTGACGGCCCGGGGTAAAACTTCGGCGGTTCCGCGCGACAATGTTATCTTCGAGCTGGGATTCTTCATGTCACGTCTCGGGCGTCATCGCACTTTATTGTTGGTGCCTCAGCGCACTGACGTGACGCTACCATCCGACTTCAAGGGACTAACGCCGCTCCCTTATGCTACGGCGGATAAAGCTAGCGACCGCGCCGTCGCGCTTGGGCCGGTGATCGATCGGATCAGCGCTATCATCGAGGAAAAAGGAGTGCGCGCCTCGCTCATCGAGAACAAGTGACAGGCATGACCTATCGCGTTTCAGGAGCACAATCCGAAGCCTTCGCCGGAAGGAAGAAGGAGCAGGCCGGACGGCGCCAGCTTCGTGGGTTAGCGCGCCGTCCGGCCTGCTCCTTCTTCACCGGAAGCTAATAAGACACTCGTACGGACCGGACCTAACGAGCAACTGTGGCGGCCGAAGCTGATCGACGGCAGTGTCGCGTTGGTGAGGCAGTTCTCCAGGAGCGAGAAATAGGGCGGCCAGTGCTTGAAACGCTTCGGCACATAGCGGACGACATGATGCTCGATATGATGCCGGTCCATCCAGCGCTGGAAGATCGGCAGAAAGGCATAGGTTTCCTCGCGCTCGACCCCGGTGTCGGCTGTAAGGACGGCGGACAGGGGCAGTCCCCGCCCGACCCATTCGATGATCATCGCGGTGCTGTCGACGCCCATGCCCCAGGCGGCAATCACAGGGACGCCGGATAGCGCAGCAAGGCAAGCGTCGTCATTCGCCGCCGCGATCGGCGGTCGCTTCGGATCGTACATGGCTGATCTCCAGGAAGGAGGTCGGGAGCCCATAGGGAACGTCGCCGTGACGGTTGGCGGGTTGATCCCGGAGGCCGGATGGCCGGAATGCGACGATCAATTGGCCCCCGAGGCCCCAGAGTCGGGAGGTGTGGCCGCTTAGAAGTCGAGCGGCACGCTCACCATCGTATCGGGGGGACATGGCTGCTCGGTCAGGAGATAGCCGAGTCGATTGACGGCGTGCATGCCGTCGGTGATCTCGAGACCGTCGTCGCTCTCGATCACCGTCCAGACATTTGCCGCAGGTTGCGAGCGGATGAATTCGAGGTCCGGGCCGGAGGCTTCGAACAGGCATCCGCCCCGGCCGAAGTCGAACCCCGCCGTTGCGAGGAGATGATTGGGCACTGGCTGGAATCTGTCCACAAACTCATCTTCGGTGAGGTCCAGATATTGGATGGCAGGCGGTGGGGCGTCGCACACCTCGTTTGCGGACTGACGCAATATTCCATCGTTCATGTGGTTGTTCCTCGTTAAAGAGTGCCGTTGCCGGCACGTGCAGGCGCCAGATCAGGCGACGAGCGTCATCAGCGCCTGACGGTGCTGTGGCCCCGTGCTGGAGACGCGAAACGGCTGGAGCGGATCACCGGTGCGCAGCACTAATTGGGGGCGGCCCGTCTCGTGCCGCATCCGGAGCGCGACGGCATAGGCATGATCGAAGGACGCGAGCGCCGCGCGCTTGGACGAACAGGGTTGCGTCGAGCAGAGGTTCGTCATGACTGGTGCTCCTCGGGCTGGTCGGGGTCGGCGAAGATGGGCAGTTCGGAGCAGGTGGGTTCGTCGCGGTCGAACAGGACCCAGGAGGCATCCCTGTCGAATGCCGCACTCAGGATCGCCCAGAACTCCTGGCTGATGTCGGGCGCCTCCCCGCCGCACCCGACGACGCTGGTGTGGACGAAAAAGCCATAGGCATAGGGCTCGATCACCAGATCGAGATGGCCGACCTCGACACGTCCGTCCGGCCCGCGTGGCGCGACGGCGATGAGGTGATCGATGTGACGACGCTCGGCGACAGGCAAATGAGCGGTCGAGCAGACAAAGAGCGTGGCATGGCGCATGAGGGATCTCCTTCGCGATGGTTTGGTTACGGCTGGAGCGACAGGCTCAGGCCGCTTGATCCAGCGAAAGCGAGAGCGTCTTCCTGTCGCCGGAGATGGTCAGGCTGCGGTTGTCGGGAATGAGCCACTGGACGTGCTCGAAGACCGCATCGCGCAATTGGGCGAGAAGGGCCTCGTCCTCACCCAGCAGCAACAGGTTGGCGAGATTTCGGGCTTCATGCTCGAACGCGAGCGATTGCGTGTCCCAGCTATCGTGCCCGTGATCGTCGGAATAACAGAACAAGCTGGCATGCATCAGGTCGGCAAGGGCATAGGGCTGCACATTGGCCTTGCCGTCAAAGAGGATCGTCGCCTCGTCGAGCGTCCAGCAGGCATTGCTGCAGACAAGCATGTCCGTGGGCACGCGGTATGTGGTGGGCTCGGCCGGCGACGGGCCGCCGGACCGCAGAAGGATTTCTGCGGAGATATCCTCGACCGGTCCGGACTCAAAATCGTCGGGCAGAGCGATATCGTCGGCATAGCGATGAAGGACGCCATCGCGCTGCACGGCGAAGCTGCAGGACAGGAGACGCGGCAATTCGTCATACCAGCGATAGCCCTCGAAATCGCGGTTCTCGTGAACCAGGGGACCGCTGAGCGGTGTTTCCTTCGCAAGTGCGCGGGCAAGCGTTTGCTCGATGTCGGGTTCGTGGTCGGACATGATGATCATCGGACCCGATCGAATGGCTGCGCCCTGGTATCGGTTGGACGTGTCGGCAATGTTCGGCGTCCAGGCATTGAGCCAGCGGTCGGCTTCGGGAAGAGCAATCCCAAGGTCGCGCGCACGCGCCCAGGCCTCGTAGGAGAGCCGATGAGATTTCTCGCGGCCGATGGCGCGGTAAAGCGCGACTTCGGCCGCTTCCCTGAGCCGGGACAGCGCCTCGTTCTCGACCATTTCCTTGCGCGCGGGGAGAACAAGCTGAAGCGCCGGCGCGTCGACGATATCGACCCGCACGCGCCAGTTATGGGGAGTCTCGATTTCGCTCAGGGTGGGAAGCCGGGAGGCAACCGTCACGCCGCGGAAATTGATTCGGGGCGTGTGGACCGCCTCGGTCGTGCCGTCGTGGAAGATGCCGATGCGGCAGCCTTCCCATTCCTCAATATGTCCCGCACCCGCGAGAAAATCCTCGCACGGGAGCTGCTTGCCCTCGAAATGAACCGGGAGTGGAAAATATCGCGAAGCAAGGCGCAGTGCCGACGAAAGTTGCTCCTCCCAGGCGGACGGCAGCATGATCTGGATTTCGGTGCCGCGCACGATCCCGGACGACCTGATCGCGAGCGGCACAGCCCCTTCCCAGCCGTCAGCCGGAATATCGACCTCCCACCCCCGGTCAGCGGCTCGAGACCAGGACCGGACACGAACATCCCGACCGGCGAGGCTGAACAGGCCCATGCCGGCCGGATCCTCACGGGCGCGGATATCGTGCTGCCAGCCCGATGTGCCGAGGGTCAGGAGGTTGGCGGGATCGTCGATGCCGCAGCCGTCGTCATAGATGGACAGCGCGGTGCCGGCGGGGAGATTGTAAATCGCGACATGGATCGCGCGCGCACCGGCACGGCGGGCATTCTGGAAAAGCTCCAGCAGCACATCTCCGATCGTGCCATTGAACAGGCGCGAAACCTTGGTGATGAGCGGCTGGCCGACCTCGGGCCGGATGGTGGCGGGAAAGGACATGGGATGGGGCTCCTGTCTGGCGGAGACCAATTCCCCGCCGCACAACCCCTCATCCCCCTCCCCTTTGGATTACGGCGGGGTGGAATGGATCGGACCAGTCGATGTGGTCGATGATCCAGGCAGGCACGAAATCCCAGTCGAAGCAGAGCGGATAGTCGTTGGCGACCTCGCGCCAGGCAGCCTCGACGATGTCGGTCCAGCCAACGACCGTCAGCCGCAGTGCAGCAGTGCCGAGCGCATCGAAGGTCTTGTCGATCGCGAGAGCGAGGCCTATCGCGTCGGGATCGGTGATCGGCATGGCGCGCAAGGCCAGGACCGCCTCCCAGAGGCAGGCGGCGGTCTCGAGGCTGGCTTGAGAATAGTGAGTCATGACGGAGCCTTTCGATGTCAGGCGGCGCGAAGGTCGCAGCCCTGGTAGAGGCCGAGATCGGCTGCCATCAGGGTGTCGATTTCGGGCGCGATCCGGTCGAACGCTGCGTTCAGGTCGGCGACGGCGACACGGTAGCTGGCCTCGCCGGGATCGGACTCCAGGGCGAGCGTCAGTGGGGTCAGCCGGGCGGTCATCTCGGGAAAGACGGTGCGGATGATGAGCGCTTCGATTCGCCGCGCGACCAGGTTGAGCCGCGCCGCGAGGCCCAAGGGGGTGGCCAGCTCACGCTCATACCAGGCGGCGGGTGCTACGACGTCGGCGATCCGGGTCGAGGGCACCCGTCCATTGCCGATGTGGGCCTGGATGACGACGCAGCGCGGGCGCCGCTGGAGCGCCACTTCGGCCAGCGGCACGAGGGCGCGATAGTGATAGGTCGAGGCCGCGCCCGGGATGCGGGACCGAGAGACGATGACGTCCATTGGCTATTCCTTCGATTGTGGAGACAGGGGCTGCGCGTTCGGCAGCAAGGAGACGCGCGGGCGAAATTCGCCCGACGCACCTTCAAGAGAAGTCCTCCCCTCCGGCTCGCTAGCGGGACCGTTCGGCCTGCGCGGCGAGCAGGTCCGCGAACCGCGCCTGGACCGCGGTAGCGTTGGAAAAATGGTCGGCGAGGCCATGATGGGCGAGGATGGCGCGCGGGCTTTCGCGATCAGCGCGGCCTCGGCCAGGCTCGGCATACGTGGTGGCCAGCCCTTCACGAACCGCAATTCCGGGGGCATTTCCGCTTCGAGCGTCCGGCGCTCATGGGCTCGCAATTTGGCGCGACCGATGTCGCGAAGAAGAGCGGCCGGCAGCAATCGAGGCGCGACATCGGCGAGCCATCGCTGGGGCTGGAAGGAGAAGGTTGAAGCGGCCTCGATCGCCACGAGATGGCGGTAGAGATGGAGATTGCCGGGAGCTTCGGTGGAGGCGACCAGATCGTGCGCGGATGCAAGCACGCAGAAAGCGCAGGACAGACGGGTCGTGCGGTATCGCACATAGGCTTCGTGCAGCGGGAGTCCGTGGCGCGCGTGAATCCCGAAGACGTCGTCAGCACTCCAGTCGACTGCTGGATGCCAACTGAGCATGCACGTGCTGGCGGCATTGCCGGGCTTTGCGAAGCGTTCGTCGACACGGGAGACCGGGGTCGAGCGCCGGCTCGGGCTTTCGTCGCGGCGCAGGCCGATGACCGAAACGACAGTCTCGCCCCGGTAGCGGCGCGCCAGTTCGGGGCCGATCACCTGGACCTTCAGTTCGGACGTGCAGAAGCGCAGCGATGCCGATGACCATGGGCCGATGAGATTATAGGTCTCAAGCGCCTCGTAACGACGTTTGCCGGAGAGGAAGCGTTGCTCCCAGCGCGACACCATGTCGCCTGCCGATCGGCTGACAACCAGCAGGGGTTTCCCCAGCCTGTCAGCGATCGCTGCAACCATAGCCGGGGTCGACCGCCATTCCGCCCGGCCGAGGTCCGCGTGGATCGCGATCCGGCGATCGCGGGGATGACCCAAGGCGTCGAGCAGCGCAATCGCGGCGTGGGCCGAAGCGGTGGAATCCTTGCCGCCCGAAAGATTGAAGGCGAACCAGGCACCGCGCCGCGCGGCGGCTATGACCCTATCGTCGATCGCAGGCAAAGGATCATCAGGCGCGGCAAGCAAGCCGCGCGCAAGAGCTGGGCTCATGCGGTGTCTCCTCAGGTGCGGTGGATCGGCGCGACTGCGCGCCTGTCAGTGGCCGGCAGGCGACCTGTTGTCGTAGAGGGGTTCCGTGCCGGGCTCCCAGTCGCCGGGCAGCCAGATTCGGCCGTTATAGCTAATTCGCCCCACAGGCGTGTCGGCGATCAGCAGCAGCGCCTCGGGGTACATGCTGGCGCCCAGACCCGATCGGTCGCGGCGCTCGCAATAGAGGTTTGAGGCTTCCGCCCAATTCGCTGCGGCAAGCTCGGCATAGCCTTTTTGCTCGATGCGGAAGGGCTTGCGCGAAGCACTCCGTTGCCGCGTCCCGCCAAGGACCCGGGCGATATGTCCGGCATAGACGGCAACGGTAGCCCAGTAAGCAGCGACAAACACCTTGCGCCTCTCCCAGCTCGATCGCGAACGGTGACACGCCTCGGCAGCAAGGTCGAGTAGCAGCACGGAGAGCAAGGCGCGGGTGTCTGCCGGCATAGCCTGGATGAGGCGCGCGGCCGGAAGACCGAGGACCGGATTGCGAACCTCGGCCCTGGAGGAGCGGCGGGTCATGGCAGCGCCCTCACCACTCGAACGTCTCCAGACCGTCGACGCAATCCGCGTCACGGTCGAGAAGAAGCCAACGGCAGCCCTGTGCACGCGCGAACTCGACGGCGGTCCAAAGCTCGTTCGGAACCATCGCACGTTCGAGGCCATCGAGCGGGTCGGTGAGGACGAACCAACCATAGCCGGCCTCAGCGACACCCAGCGGGCGCGATTCCGGGATCATCGGCGCCCATTGGTCGAGAAGGTCCGCGGTGGCGGGACGGATATGGCTGGTGCTGATCACGAGATGGCGACCGACACGCAGTGCATGCAATGGGTCCACCGCTGGTGGTTCGATTGAGATGCGCTCTGTCCAGAGATATTCCTCTTCGTGCGCGTCGAAATAGATCGAAGCGGCCTCTTCGTCGGAGAGCGTCGAGGGATCACGCCTGTCGCGGATCTCTGGCCACCATTCGCGGCAGAATGAGGCGACCTCCGCCATCAACGCCTCGCGGGTTAAGGCGGCGTAGAGGTCCCCTCCATGACGATGGTCGATGAACGCAGCGTGGATGTCGGCCGACCAGGGAACGGCATGATTTTCCATGAGCCGTTCGGCCTGCGCCAGTTCGTCGCAGAGGATATGGTCTGCCGGGCTGGCGTCGGCGATCGCAATGCGGGCGCGGGCCAGCAGGCGCGCGAAATCGTGCCTTGTCATATGGGTCATGGTTGTCTCCGTGGGGATGTGACGGGTGCGCGGAGGGGAGCCGGAGCGTGGAATCAGGCCCGATCGAGCGATTGGGCGATGGCGGCGAGTGCGTCGGCGATATGCTGCTCGACCTCCTGCGTGGTGATGCCGAGACGGGCCGCGATCGCGGTGAAATCCTCATCGCCGAGGAAATCTGCCAGGAGAACCTGTCGGGTGATCTCCGGCAGTGCGGAGACAGCGTGGGCGTATCGGTTGTTCGGCGCAGCGCCGACGTCGGCAAGTCCGGCCGCATCCACGCGCACCCATGCCCGGACCCAATAGCCGTCGCCATCGCGCTGTACGGTCTGTTCGGCAGGGTCGATCCGTAGGATATGTGCGTTAGGCCAGCGTTCGCGGGCGGCAGCCACGATAGGCAGAACAGTCTTGTCCGGCGCGAGGAAGGCGTCGATCCGCGCGGCGAGCTGGTAGCTTGTGCGGCGCCGGTCGCGGCGTAGGCTGAAGCAGGGATGGCCGTTGAGGAAATCAAGCGCCTCGACAAGGAGGGCGCGGGCGTCAAGATCGGGCATGGCGTGGTTCTCCGGTAAGCCGGTTCCTGACCGGCCCCCATTCCTGCCCCCTTCCCTCCAGCTGCGACCGCTTGGCTCAGGCGGCGTGGGCAAGCCGCGGAAGCGCCGTCACGTCGCCGGCGGGCGTGGTGCGATCAAGAACGGGATAGGACAGACTTGGTACCGCCCGTGCCGTGATCCGCGCCGCTTTGGTGAGCGGGAAAGGGCCTTCTGTTTTCACAGGGCATTACGGCCTTCTTGCCGCTTCGCCGGGATCGGCGCGAAGTTCTCAAGACGCTGGTGACTAGCGACCGCGGCCGCTCCCGGACCATATGAAGCGGAAAATATTGATCGGGCGCCTTGAGCAGATCATCGATCAATTCGTCGTGGTCGATTGCGAGCGTGATCAAGTTCGACGATCCGTCGTTCCCGGCGCCGATCTACGCTACCCTGATCCAGGGCGACCGGGGCGAACACAAGCTCATCTGCTCGCGATGACACCGGAGAGCGCTCCGCCCGAGCGCGGAGCGCCGGCTCCTATGCTCGACAGATCGTTCTGACGGTGAGCGAGAAACGGATAAACTTAATTCGCAACTGCAATCGTTGCTTGCCGCGCGATCAGAAGCCATGTCCCGCCGCGCTTGGCCCAAACGTCCGTGAAGGGCCGCGTCACCTGTTTTCCTGCGCCCGGCCCTTTCATCGGCACCATGGTGTCGTACCCCATGATCACCGTGATCTCCGGCTTCTCGCCGACGAAGGTGACATGTTTGTGGAAGTCTTTATAGTCGAGGAAGTCGTTCTCCATTACGGCGATCACCTGATCGCGGGTCAGGACTTCATTGTTGGGTGAGTTGACGACAAAGTCCTCGGCCCACACCGCCTTCACCCCGTCAGCGTCGTGCGACATCATAGCTTTGCCCAGTCGGCCATAGGCCGCTCCGATCTCGGCGGGCACCCTGACCCCTGGTAGGGCCTGGGCAAAAGCCGGAGACGCTAAAAGAGCAAGTGATATTCCGATCGTCCTGAACACTGTTGCCTGCCGCCTGGAGAATCCCTCCCGCAATACTGCCAGACTATCCGATTGATGCAATCGTCAGTTGGGCCACGTGGCACTGCCGATGTTCGCCGTCCTGGTTCGCTCCTTGACCGAAGCTTCCTCATGTGAGGCGGTATAATGATGCTGGCGCACAAAAGGGCGGCCTGCTTGAAGGTGTCGATGATATCGACAGCGAAACGCCTCGGGTTGATTTACGGAGCGCCTGGCACCGAGGGGCGAGGCCGATCGCGCCAGCGTTGGCTTCTGGTGGTGATCATGAGCGGCAGCTCCGGTTGCGGGCGCGCGCGCCCCCCCCCCGCCAACCCATGATTGGCGGCAGGAGAAAGCCGGTCGTTT
Source organism: Sphingobium sp. DC-2 (assembly GCF_000722555.1). Classification (NCBI taxonomy): domain Bacteria; kingdom Pseudomonadati; phylum Pseudomonadota; class Alphaproteobacteria; order Sphingomonadales; family Sphingobiaceae; genus Sphingobium; species Sphingobium sp. DC-2. The sequence continues at coordinate 49,869 of NZ_JNAC01000039.1, forward strand.
ATTGCGCGACTACGCGACGCGTGAGATCGGGGATGCGCGCGTTGTCGTAGGGACTGGAGACTGACATCTCGAGCGCATCGCGCCGGGCGCGATACCAGTCGGTCGCTTCGACCGTGTAGGTCTCGGTAGCATAAGCCTCTCCGCCACTGGAGAATTCGATCTCGACGGTGAAGGAGCGCTGTTCGATTTGGGAAGAAGCGTGCATGATCGGATCCTTTCGATGTGAAAAGGGCGGCTCCGACCTGGGTCGAAGCCGCCTTGAGGTGAGCGGGTATTGAAGGTCGGCCCGGTGGCAGGATCAGGTGATCAGGCGCCCGCAGCGCTGCGCCATCGGGCGGCGGCTTCATCAGCCGTCAGCTGGCCATGGCTCTCGTCGCAAAAGCGCTGAAAGTCTGCCTCCCAGGCAAGGGAGGTGGTTTCCAGCACCTGGATCACTTCCCACAGGAAAGCGGTAGCCGAGCCGGCCTCGGCGACCGGGACCCAGAGGGCGAGATCGTTGCTATCCGCGCCGCAACGCTCGCAGGTCTGGCTGTCATAGGTCGAGAGCAATGACCATGCTTGCGCGGTCTCGTCCCATATGGCGTTCGCGTCCCGGCAGATGTCCGCACTGCCGCAATGGCGACAGCGCGGCATGAGCGAACCCGCTATCGGCGTCACCGATTCCGTTCCGGTCGCCGGTGGCGGATATCCTCCCTCACCGAAACCGGGCGGCAGTGCCAGCGCGGGGGCGGTATAGGCGCTATCCACACCGGGCCAGATACCGGTCAGGTAAGTAGCTCCGCTATTCTCATAGTCCTCCTTCTGACCGGTCCAATCCTCGTCCGCGATGGCGAGCCGGCAGGCATCTTCGGGGGTGGCCGCCTCATAGGTCCGATGCCGGAATACCGGCAGCCGGTAGGTGCTTTCGATCGTGAAGCTCGGCACGGCGCCCCTCCTCAGTTGGCCTTGGCGAAGAGCTTGCGCGCCTTGCCCTCGATTTCGAGCCGCGTGTCCTGGTTGGATTTGGCGCGGGCGTGTGCGGTGATGCCCTGCACGAAATCGAACAGGCTGGCGGGCGGATGGCCTTCTTCGGCGATCACCGACTGGATGATCTTCGCAGTGTCGGTCTTGGAGAAGCCGTTCTTTCGCAGGAAGGAGTCGCGATCCTCGTCGGACCGTGCGACGATGCGACCGCGCGCCGCCTTGATGCCTTCGATGAAGCTTAGCGCGGAAGAGTCGGCGAAGCTCTCGAGCGCGGGCGCCGCTTCATGGGCGAAGCGGTTGGCGGCGAATTTCGAATGGCGGATCGAGATCTCCTCGAAATTTTCGACGCCCCACAAATTGCGATTCATGCACACGGCGCGCAGATAAAAAGTCGCAATTCCCAATGTCTTGGAGCCGACCTCCGAGTTCCAGCAGTAGAAGCCGCGGAAGAAGAGATCGGGGTCGCCATTCGGCAATTTCCCCGCTTCGATCGGATGCGTGTCATCGACCAGGAACAGAAAAACGTCGCGATCCGACGCATAGAGTGTCGTCGTCTCGCGCGTAACGTCGACATAGGGGTTATAGCGCATCGACCGCCAGTCGAGCACGCCCGGAACCTTCCAGCGCGTATCGGAAACACCGTTGCCCGCTATCTTCATCACGGCTGCGACCAGTTCATGGTCCCAGATCCGTCCGTAATCGGGTCCGGTGACAGCCCGCAATTCGGCGCGACCTTCATGGGTCTGGAGGAGCTTCACCTGCTCACCGCGATGGCTCAGGAGGCCGTGCTGGAGGTTTATTCCGGCGAGCGCTGCAGGAAGGTTGCGCAGATAGGAAGCCGGAGCCCCGACCAGGCTGGAGAGCTGACCGAACGACCAGTTGGTGGGCGCGATCGGCTCTGCTTCGCCAGGAACGATGAGGCTGAGGCGCTCGGCATTGTCCATGCTAGCCTCGACGCGGACGTCGCGGCTTTCGACGACGCGTGTGCGTGCGCGGTCAGCGCGACGGCGAACGCTCTCATAGAGGTCGTCGAGGGAGAGGAATTTTTCGTCGTCGGGGCGCGAAAACCATTCGGACGAGACCCGTCCGATGTTGCGACCGCGGGATATGTCGACCTTGTAGGCGCCTAAGACCTGGGGCGCGTCGATATGTTGGGCAAGCGTTGCCATGGGACATCTCCTGGTTGGAACGGCCCGATCCGTTTCGGACCGCCAACCATTCCCCACCCCCTTCCCTCCACTTGGGGGCGGCCGGAAGTCAGGCTGCGCTGAGATGTGCGGTCGAAAGCTCGGCCGCACATCTTGGGAGGTTCCTTGCATCGCGGAATCGAAAGAAGCGTTGCTGACCCGTCGATGGTCGGCGAGGGGCTGGCGGACCATCTGCGAACTCGGATCAACCTGCTGCGGCTGGACGGAGCCGAGGACTTCGCCTGACACCGGGAGCTCGGTCGGGCTCGGTTGTTCTTGGAAGCCCTTACCGGCGCAGTGGTTCGATCGATGGTTCAGGTATCTCAAGTATGTGCGCTATCGCCAAGAGCGCCGACGGCCTCGCTGCAGCGCGCCTTGATGTTTTGATTGAAACCTGCGCGGACATTCGGGTCTCGTTGGCAAGCACCGCGATCTGGTGGCCTCGGTCATCCGCTGCCTGTGACCGGAGACCATACGGTGGACTGGCAACGCGGGTTGACTTCTTGACCTCCGATTTGAGCAGTGAAGCCTATTCTCCTCTGGTGGTCACGAGCCCACGAACTTTCTCGGCATCCGCTTCAGACGCCGGGTTGTAGACGACCATTCCAAGTTCTGGTCTGCCCTCGACTACGAAGGATGAGAATTCCAGCGCTACGAGACCTGCCTCTGGGTGGCGGATCCGCTTCACTCCCTCACTATGAGCCTCGACGTCGTTGTCCTGCCAAAGCGAGTCGAACTCCGGGCTAATCCGGCGCAGTTCGTCGACGAGCTTTGTAGCCTCGGCGCTCTCATGCGCACGCACCCTAGCCAGGTCGGCTCTGAACGCGCCGACGACGAAGCGCGCAACACTGTCCCAATCCTCATTCCGGGTGCGGCCCTTCCCACCCGTGAACATAAGTCGCAGGATGTTGCGCTGATCGCGCGGCAGCTGAGCGTAATCGGTGAGCAGTGCTGCCGCGGCTCGGTTCCACCCGAGTACGTCCCACATCGCGGTCTTGATGATCGCCGGGCTCAGCACCATGCCGTCCAACACGCGCTGCAATCGGGGCGAAATACCGTCGACCGGTTGATAGCGTGGTTCGGGAGGGCGTCCGAGACCGAGCATATAGAGATGTTCCCGCTCCGGCTCGGTCAGCATCAGGCCCTTTGCGATGCGGTCAAGTACCTCGGGCGATGGCGCACCGCCACGGCCCTGCTCCAGCCAAGTATACCATGTCGGGCTGATATTTGCGCGGCTTGCGACCTCCTCGCGGCGAAGCCCAGGGGTACGCCGCCTGCCGCCGGCCAAACCGAAAGCTACCGGATCAAGGCGGGTGCGACGATCACGAAGATAGCTTCCCAGCAAGTTCGACGCATCTTTGGCCATGTATCAATCCTGTTGAGAATCATACCATGATAAAGACACTACTTTAACAGGTTCAATCTGGTGGCGATATGGCGCAGCTGCAAGAAGGAGATTTGCATGCGTGTGTTCCTAACCGGCGCTACCGGCTTCATCGGCTCCCACATCATTCCCCAGCTCCTCGACCGGGGACATCAAGTGCTTGGCCTTACTCGCTCCGAGGCCGGTGCCAGTCAGCTCGAAGAGGCTGGCGCTGAAGTGCTTCGCGGCGACCTCGAACGGCCCGAAACGCTCGCCCGCGGGGCGGCGGCGGCGGACGCGGTTATTCACTGCGCGTTCGATCACAATTTTGAGACTTTTTTCGAGAATACGAAAAAGGACGAACGCAACATCGCGGCGATGGGAGAGTCGCTAGAGGGAACCCAAAAGCCGCTTCTGATCACCTCGGGAGTCGGTATCGGCACGCCGCTAAACGGCGGCGCAGCGACTGAAGACGTGCTTAACCCACGCCACGCCAATCCACGTATCGCGACCGAGCTGGCCGGCGCTGCGCTGATCGCGCGACGGATCGATGTGCGCACCGTCCGGTTGCCTCAGGTCCACGACGCCACCAAAGCCGGGCTGATTACCCCGCTGATAGCCGAGGCGCGTCGTTCTGGAGCGGCGGCCTATGTTGGCGAGGGACAGACGCGCTGGTCAGCAGCGCACGTGAGCGATGTCGCGAAGCTTTACATCCTGGCACTGGAAAAGGGCGAGCCGGGCGCACGATACAATGCGTCCGCCGAGGAAGGCGTAACGATACGCGCCATTGCTGAGACGATTGCAAAGGGCTGTGGACTCCCGCTACGCTCGATCGGGACCGGCGAAGTGGATCGGTATTTCGGCTGGATGGCACCATTTGCAGGGCTCGACATGACTGCTTCGAACGCCTGGACGGTCGCACGGCTAGGGTGGACTCCGACGGGTCCTGAGCTACTCGCCGACCTTGGCGCGATGGACTATTCAGCGCCTTCCGAGACCTGATCGGCCGGCACCCCGTATCGGCTTGCCGATCGCTGAAGAGACCCACGTCGTGGACTGCCTTCGGGTCTTTCTTCACGATGTTCAAAGCGTGCCCTTACGGGCTGCCGACGATCAAAGGTTTACGCGCGTCGTTGTTCGCCTCGTTCAACGGCGTCTGCATTTGGCTGCGTTAAGGCCCCTTCCCACGACTATGCGGGTTATGGGCGGGAGCCCGCATGAGGTCTCGTTCAGGCGCCCTGCCTGCGCTGCCATTCGTAAAGAAGGTGCGCGTCGGGCTCGTATTCCGAACCAATCGAGATTCGCAGGAGCTTCCCGTCGCACGCAAAGGCAGCGGCGCGCGGAAAGCTTAAATAGGTGCGGCCTTCGAGAATCAGATCTCCTGAGCGCACCTGGGTGATTACCCTTGTCATCCCGAGCGAACGATGTCTGGCTGGGGCATCGACCAGCTTCAATCTGTCACCAGCCCTGACCTGCTTTTTGAACGCCGCAAGCGAGATTTTGGCTTCGACCGGGTTCTTCGCTCCCCGGCGGCAGGCCAGCGCCGCCCAATAAGCCTGCCCGATCCGTGCCTCGCAGTAGAAGGAGCAGGTATGGAAATCCTGTAGCAGGTTGGATCGGGTGGAGCCGAAGCGCTCCATCTGGTCGCGCACCGCGACGAAGAAGGCGTTCTGTGCATCACGCTCGGCAAGGTCTGCTGGTGTGTCGAGGATCTCCGCTATGATCTTGCGGCCGCGTGCAAACTTTTCGGTCTTGATGGCGAAGCGGGTGTCGGGAAATTTGGTCCTGAGGTGAGCTTCGATGCGCGTGGCGAGCGTCGCGAGATTGTCGCCGGTTCGATAGAGGTCGCCCTCATAATGGAAATTGCCCCTCTCATCGAAGGGGGTCTGGCTGTACAGGCGCGCGGACGCGCCCGGCGTCGAAACGTTGGTCATGGTCTTTCTCCGTGGTGATGGTGTGGCGGCCAGCGTGGTAGCCGGCTGTAGTCAGGTCTCGCGGGACCTTGGGGGCAATTCCATCGCAATGACGGCGCGGGCACGCCTCACGGCGTCCTCGTCGATCTGACCCACGACTTCAGGTACGATGGTCGCCAGTCGGTCGATCTCGCCAAGCAGAGCCGCGAGCAGATGGATTGCGGGCGGGGTCGCTGGTGAACTATCCCAGCCCGGTGGCGGCCCGGCGTGGCAATAGCCATAGTCGAGCGACCCATAGCGCCGAACAATCGCAAGCGCCTGGTCGGCTGTTTCGCAATCATCGAGCGCGAAGCGGCACGTCATTTCATCGACCGTGATGCCGGCGTAGAAGAGCGCGGCGGATACGCCATTCGCCAGCGTGCAGCGCATCGGGCGGTTCGCTTCGCGATGGATATAGGCGATATTGCCAAGTCGATCGGTTGCACGGATGCGAACGGCGTCACGACGCTGTGAAAAGTCGGTCGTGCGCGGGCTATCCTCGGAGGCGATCAATTCCGACCGAGACTCAACCCAGTCGAGATAACCAAGACGAGTATCGTCGTTCGCAACCTCGGTTTTCCAGTCGTCGACAGGATAGTCGGGATTGTCATCCCAATGACTGCGGCGGCTCATGATAGTCCACCTTCAAGCGCTTTTGAGAGCGCTTCCCGAGTGAACTCAATTTCGATCCGGCCCGGGAAAACCGCGCACCATCCTCCGCCGAAACTGTCGAGATAGGGTTTGGAGCAGGTGAAACTCCAGTCGAACCCGACCGGAGCAACAGCCAGCGTTGGTTGGCAGCAACGCTGGATCAGTCCGGCGATCGGCCACGGCTGGAAGTCGATCGTGCTGTAGATGGTGACCGTGCAGATCTTGGGATCCTCGATGGAATTGACGACGCGGATCTCCGCACCGAAGTCGGGAAAGTTTGCATCGTCAAAGATCGCGGTAAAGCCGCTCAGCTGTTTATCGCCGATGGTCGGCGGAAAAACTGCCAGCAATTCGTCGCTGATGGGTGCGGGTTCGAAATCCCCCGCAAGATCGGCGGCAAGCTGCCATGCCTCTTCGATCAGCGCGGCTTCGGCGATCGAGCAGGTGAAGGCGAATGAGCCCTGGATAAAGTGGTCGGCCATGGGTGCTCCATGAAGATTGTGGGCAGCCCAATTGCCGCGCCACCCACAGCCGCTCTCCTCCCCTCCCTTTGACTTGACGGCCGAATGGAGGCACGAGTTCGTTTACACTTGCGCAACTGCGCCTGGTTCAAGACCCGTGTTCCCAGCAAGAAGAAGGATGTTACATGGCCGAGACCGAAGATTCGGGCGTCATGTCTTTGACCGTGACGTTGCTCAGCGCATATTTCGCGAACAACACCGTGCCGAGCGCCGAATTGCCAGCGCTGGTGGAAGGGACGCGGAGGGCGCTGCTGGGCGACGCACCTGTCGCAACGACAGTTGGCGCTCCAGCAAGTGAAGAGGTTGCTCCGGAGAAGCCAGTCGCCGCCCCGGCGGCCGAAGAGATTGTACCGGAGACGCCGGCCGCCGCTCCGGATCATAAGCCGAAGGTCTCCATTGACGAAAGTCTGGCATCACCGGATCACATACTAAGCCTGATCGATGGCAAGCCCTACAAGGCGCTCAAACGACATCTGTCAGCGCATGGATTGACGCCTGCGGAATATCGTGGCCGCTATGGCCTTCCGGCGGACTATCCTATCGTCGCGCGAGGATATTCGGCGGCCCGAAGAGAAGTCGCACTGAAGCTGGGCCTCGGCGGCAAGCGCAAGAACTCTCCTTCGGCTGTTGCCGAGGAAATGCCTTCACCCCCGGTTACCGACACGCCCGAGCCTGTCGTTGCTGAGACACCCCCGGCAAAGGCCGCGTCGACACGTCGCCCGCGAACCAAGACTGTCGACGTGAAACCGAAGCCGGCGGCCAAGAAGCCTAAGCGTAAGGCCGCTCCTGCGCTGGTCGCCGCGGACGCGCCTGCATCCCCGGTTTCCGAGACGCCCAACCCTGCCGTTGCTGAGACGCCCCCAGCAGAGCCCGCGCCTGAAGGTCCCTCGCCCAAGGCTCTCGATGCCAAATCGAAGTCCGTAGCGGTAAAACCCAAGCGCAAGGTCACCAAGGGCGTTGCCGCAAAGGCTTCCGTCGCGGGCGCGGATGCGGCACCGAAGCCGAAGCGCATTCGGGCGAAAAAGACAGACGCTGAGGCGGCTCCATCGGCTGAACCCGCGCCGGAAAACACGCTCGCGGCAAGTTGATCGATGCGGTCCGGGCGCGCAAAGTTCCCGGACCGCTTTTCAAGGGTCGAGCAGACTCCGGATGGGTCAGATCCGCGTCATCGAGAGGATCGCCTCGATGATCTCGTTCGACCGGTCGAGCGGAATGAACAGTCGGGTCTTGTACTGAATGACCTCGCTGAACACACCGTGGACCTTCAGTCGCTCGCGGTCCTCCGGCCGGTAATTGCGGATTTCAAGTCGGCGCGAGCCGTTGACGAGCGCGGTTGTCAACGTCGCGCCGCCCAGGCCTGGGATCGCAACCCCCGTCCCCTTCTGGGCCGCGGCGCCAAGTTCGGCAGCGGTCAGTTCGACTGTGCCGTCGAGACCGAAGGCTGATTGCAGTTCCGCCATTGCCGCCGGCGGGATCAGGCGGCCTATGATCGAAATCCCCTGCCCATCATCGATCCGCCAGACGCGGACATCATCCTGAGGAAGTCGGTGCCAAACCGGCAGGAGGAGTCCGGTCGCGACGTTGACGGTCTCGATATCGACCTTGGCCTCCGCCTCGCTCGCTTCGGCTTCCCAGAGCTTCTGGAATTCGTCACGGTCGATCTCTTTCCAGAGGCTGGCCCACATGGCTATTTCCTGCATGCGGGTCCCGCCGGTCGGACGAACAAGCTGGCACATGGGCACGATGCGTCCTTCCTCGTCGGTAATCGACCAGGACGGCACCTTTAGAGCGACGCGCTTGGACCTGCTGTTCCAGAGATAAGCGATTTCGCGGGTGCCGTCCCAGATCTGCATCAACCGGTTCCAGTGCATGACGCGCGGGCGCAGATGGAGCTCGAGCCGCAGCAATCTGGTTTCGGCACCGGTCACCGGATCGGTGCGTAGCGTCTGTTCGGATCGGACGATGATCTGCTCTGCTCGGATGGTCTCGACCCCGACGTCAAGCGTGCCTGCCTCGCGTGCTGCATCGATGCGCGCCTGGATGAGCCCCATATATTCGTCGAAAATTGCGTTCTGGGTCGCGATCCTGAGCGCGAGGATGCGATTGAGCCAACGTTGGATCGGCGGCAGCTTTTCGAGAAGCGTGCCGTCATCGTCAGTGAGCTTGAGACCGGTCATGGCTTGGAAGTTCTCCATGGTCACGCTCGAGAGCTTGTTGCCATGGAGAAGATGATACCATTGGGTGAGCGCTTCCCGGGCATAGTCGCTTTCCAGATTATCCGCCGGATCGAAGAGGTTCTGGCCGCCTGTCTGGCGCTGGCCGCGTGTCAGTGCGCCCAGGCTGTCGAGACGCCGTGCGATGGTCGAGATGAAGCGCCGTTCGCCCTTGCAGTCGGTCGTAACCGGCCGGAATACCGGCGGCGTGCTCTGATTGGTGCGATGGGTGCGCCCCAGGCCCTGGATTGCGATATCGGCGCGCCAGCCCGGTTCCAGCAGGAAATGAACACGACGCTTGTCGGCCGTCCTGCAGGCGAGATCGGCGTGATAGGAACGGCCCGTGCCGCCTGCGTCGGAGAAGACCAGGATGGGTTTGATCCCGTCCATGAACGCCTGGGTCTCAGAGAGATTGGCGCGTGCGCCGCGCCGTTCGAGTTTTTGGGCACCGTCGCTGCCGATGACGATGCGGCGCGATCGGCCCGTTACCTCGGCGACTTGTGCCGTCCCGAAATGCGCGAGCAGCGCATCGAGTGCGGCCGGAACCGGAGGCATGGCGCAGAGTTCCTCGATCAGCGCATCGCGCGTTGCGATAGCTTCGGCGCACTCGACCATATTGCCTGCTTCGTCGCGCATTGGTTCCGATCGAAGCGATCCGTCGCTGGTGGAGAAAACGCGCATCTGCTGGGTCGGGAAGGCGTTTTTGAGGTAGTCGATCATGGTCGCTCGCGGCGAGAGCTCCAGATCAAGATGCGCGCGTTCTTCAGGCGAGAGTTCGGCAAGCCGCCTGTCGAGGATAGCCTCGGCGGTGCTGACGAGTTGGACGACGGCGACATTGCCGGCCGAGATTTCGGTTTCGATCGCCTCGAAGACCGTCGGCATCTTCATCGAGATCAGCAATGCCGACCAGAAGCGCTGCTTGGAGCTTTCGAACCGGCTGAGCGCCGATCCCCTCGCCATCGCGTTCAGGGTCCGACCCGAGGCGCGATCGATGATATTGGCGGCTTTCAACGCGGCATCGACATTGCGATGAATCACGGCCCAGGCGTCGGCATAGGCGTCGTAAATCTCGATCTGGGCGGATGTCAGCTTATGCTCGAGCGGGTCATATTCGACGCCGGCAAAACTGAGCGCGCGCGCCGTGTAGAGGCCCATGGCCTTAGTATCGCGCGCCACGATCTCCATCGCCGCGATACCGCCGTCCTCCATCGCGGCGAGGAAAGCGTCTCTGTCCCGGAAAGCGGTGCCTGGCCCCCATAGGCCGAGCCGCGCAGTATAGCTCAGATTTTCCGGCTTGGTCGCGCCGGTCGCGGACACGTAGATGACCCGGGCACGCGGCAGCGCGATCTGCAGCCGGACGCCGGCAAGGCCCTGTTCGGACCCCTTGGCCGCTCCAAACTCGGTCTCGGTGCCGGCCGCGTTACCGAGCGCATGCGATTCGTCGAGCAGAATGACGCCGTCGAAGTCGGGCCCGGCCCAATCGAGCAATTGCTGCAGACGCGATGCGCGGTCATGGCGCTGGGAGCGGAGCGTCGCATAGGTGAGAAAGACGATCCCGCTCGCCATGCCGACCGGTTCACCGAGGGGAAACGCATCGAGCGGCTGGATGTCGATCGGCACGCCGCCCAGCGCGCTCCAGTCCCGCCTTGCGTCCTCGATCAACGCTGAACTGCGCGAAATCCAGATCGCCCGGCGGCGGCCGCGGTTCCATTGATCGAGGATGATGCCCGCACCCTCACGACCTTTGCCGACACCGGTTCCGTCAGCGATGAAGAAGCCGGTCCTGTAAACCGCGCCTTCCGGATCCTCGTGAAGTTGGTCACCCGCTTTGTTGGGCGAGAAGGTGCCCTTGAGATCGCGTTCGCAGGCTTCGCCTGCATGGATGATGGCCTCGAGCTGGGCATCGGACAGGGCAGCGAAAGCCTGCGGCTGGAACATCGGGCGATAGCTGGGTGCGGGCGGCAGCACGGACGCCATGGCGACCGACTCCACCAGTTGGTCCGGGTGGGGCCGGGCGTCAGGGATCTCGATCCGTGCGGGCCGCCAGGGCGCGTAATGCCCGACAGGATCGCCTGCTGGCAGCGGCGTGGCGCGGATCGCATAGTCGATGGGTCTGGCGCTCCCATCCGCCGCGATACGATCGGGCGCAACCAGCGCGCGCTTCTGGATGCCACCGAAGATCGTGGACGGCGACGACATCATGGCACGACGCGGACGCAACGGAATGACGGCCGGCGCGGGTGGTTCCGGTTCGGGAACGACAAGGCGTGGCGGCACGGCAGCGACCAGGGCTTCGGCCTCTTCGATGGATTGGGCGGACAGGCGTTCCGTAGGCCCTGCCCAGCCTTTGTCGAAGACGATCAGCCGGACGGCGATGCTTGTGCCATGCTTGGCATAGGGGTGGCCGAGGATGGTGATTTCGACACGTGGGTTCACGGTTTCGCAGACCATTGCATAGCCGGTGGCGGCGGTGCCGTCCGCTGCGAAGCTGGGCGGCATGATCGCGACGCAGCGCCCGCCCGGTGCCAAACGCAGCAGCGCGGAACGGAGATGACGGGCGCCTGCGAAACGGTCCCTGCCCCGACCTTCGCTCCGGCTGAAGGGCGGGTTCATCAGCACAACGCTTGGCGACTGGCCGGCAGGTAGCTGGTCGTTGATGAATTCGGCGTCGTGGGTCGTGACAGGCAAACCCAGCAGTTTGCCGAGCAGCGCAGCACGATCGGGATCGCGCTCGTTGAGGGTCAGCACGGCGCCGACCCGAACGGCATGGGCAGCCAACATGCCTGTGCCGGCAGAGGGCTCGAGCACCTGATCGTCCGGGCGGATGCGCGCGGCCTGCGCGGCGAGCCAGGCGAGCGAGATCGGTGTGCTGAACTGCTGCATCTCGACCTGATGCTCACTGCGATAGCTATGGGTGGGAAGTGCGCGTTCGAAACCGCGCAGCGAGGCGAACGAATCAGCGCCGACCAGATCGACGCCTGTCCAGCCGTCCGACGATTTGAGGAGGATGACCTGTGCGGCTTCGAGCGCGTCATAGGCGTCGCGCATCGACCAGCTGCCCGTCGCGTCGGAGGCGCTAAAGGTTTCCTCCATCAGGCGCCTGAGGTCCTGGCGCCGAATGGCGTGACCAAGTCGGAGCAGGCCCGCGAGCCCGGTAGCGACGTCGAACAGGCGGGTGGTCTTGGAAATTTCGGGCTCGTCGGGATGCGCGAGCGCGAGCAGGGGAACAGACATGACAGAACTCCGGATTGGATCAGGACCATCGCGGCCCACCACTCCTCCTCCCCCTTCCCTCCCGGTCTGTGGCCAGCATGAAAACAGGGCCGTGGCGCGAGGCCAGGCCCTGAGGTGGAGACAGATGGCAAAGAGGGATTTGGTGGTGGCCTATGATGCTCGAAGGAGGATCACGGCAATCGACGGCTTCTCATCCGACGGATGGCGTCGGCTGTCATAAGCATTGTGGCCACCGCGCCCAATGGTGAGCATGTCGAAGCTAGGCGATGTGCCGCCATTCGCGTTGGGGATGGTAGTGGCATTGTCGTGATACTGGATGTCGACAAAGCTCGGCGGCGCGCCGCGCTCATATTCGCCGAAGAAGAAGGTGATGCGACGTCCGTCGCTGGTGCGCGCGCTGATCGTGAAGTTCCCGTCGGGAATTTCGATCGGCAAGGTTGGGACATCGTTGAAACGAGCGAAACCGATCGATTCGGCATCGCGCGCGGTCATGACGGGGAGTTGGGTAATGTCGGCCATCGTCTGTTTCCTCGAACCCGGTTCGCCACTCAAGGCGCAAGTGCACGAAAAAGAGGACCGCAACGCGAGGCTGCGGTCCCAGGGGCGTTGGATCAGGCTGCCTGCTGGAGTTCGTCGCCAGCGTCGGATACACGCTCGTCGTTCGCAGGCACCGGTTCCGGCGTGGTAGCGGTCGTCCCGAAACGCATGACGTCGGGTACCCAGGCGAGAGCCGCTTCGCGCAGTTCCGCCTCGATGGGGACGGAGCCGCCGAAGATCTTCTCGGCCGAAGTTGCGAGGTCATGCTTCTTCGACGCACCGTAGCGGCTCGACAGTTCCTTGCCCCCAATCTCTTCGAGGTGGGTGAGGATTGCGGCCTTGCTGCTCAGGCGATCGAAATAGTTGTTCGCGGTCGGACGCCACCAGGCGGCCACATCGATCTCGAGCTTGGTGCCGAGATGGTCGATCATGGCCTCGCCCGTCTTGCCTGCGACAACCGCGTGGAGCGTCCGGGCGATGGCCCAGGCGAGCCAGGCCGCACGAGCCTCATCGGGAAGCGCGCAGAAGGCATCGTAGCGCTGGCAGACGTCGCCAGCTTCGGTCCAGCTACGATCGAGCGCCTCGTCGATCTTGCCCCATTCCTCGGCGGCGAGCGTCCCGCTCTGGTAGCCGGTGAGCCCGGAGTAGGGCTTGTCGGCCTTGAGTTCGGTCGCAAGATCGAAACCGCTCGAATGGCGGGTCGCCTTGTCGACCATCCAGAAGGTGCCGAGGTCGAGCGCGAAGCGCGGATCGCTGGCGATATGGACACGCAGCAATTCGCTCTTCATCTCGGCCAGTTCCTGACTGAGCCGCTGGCTATAGGTGGACTTGCCCGGGCCGGCGACGACATCGTCACTGTCGTCCTCACCCTCTACCTGGTCGCCCTGTTCGTCCTCGTCAGGCTCTTCGACCGGAGCGACATAAAGTTGCTCGTGAAGACGCGGCTGGCCATCATGGCCGATGACGACATAGGCGAGCGCCGCCGCTTTCTGCTCCTCGGAGATGACCGGTGCGGGCTTCTCGATCGCGCGATATTCGGCTTCGAGCATCTCGACACGGTTGGCCTGTTCGACCTGGCCGTCCTCATCAGCATCTTCCCAGGCTTCATTGGCGGCCTCGATTTCAACCTCGAGTTCCTCGAGACGCGCCTGCTGTTCTGCCGTAAGTTCGGGCGCGTCGCCCTTGAGCGGGCGCAGGTCCCAGGTGTCGTTGTAGCTGACATGGGTCGAGGGAATGATCCGGACTTCCGCCAGCCCTTCACGTTCGCGCAGGGTTTCCGCGGCCGCCGCGAGCTTGTCCGCAACGAGACGGTTAAGGAGATCGCCGTCGATCCATCGCTCAGTCGTCGAGTCGGTGAAAAGGTCGAGATCGACCCGGCCGCCCGCCTCGATATAGGCATCGCGCCCGACCAGAAGAGCCTTGGGATCGCTGCCCACATAGGTGTCCTCAACGAGCTGGCGTTTGATCTCGTTGACATTGGCCCGGTAGTAGCCGTCCTTGAGCAGTTCGAAGACCTCGGCCTGTTTGGTGCGGTCGCTATTGCTCGCATAGGCAACCGCGACGTTCAGCGTGATCTCGCCGTTGCGCAGCGCTTCGAAGATCGGATCGGCGAGATCGGCAAGACGGAGCCGACTGCGCACGAACCGCTCGGTGAGGCCGAAGCGCTTGGCGACGTCCTCAGGGGTCTTCTTCTCGCTCTCGATGATGTCCTGAAAAGCCCGGCAGGTATCGGCCGGGTTCATCGTGAGGTTGAAGAAATTTTCCTCAAGACTGGTTTCGATCGCGTCCTTGCTGTTCCCGAGGACCAGCACCGCCAGCTGATAGTCGGCATCGAACACGCCTTTTTCGATCAGCCGGTGGACCGCGTCGAGGCGTCGGCCGCCCGCGATGATGCGGTAATGCCCCTTTTTGCGCGAAACAGGCACGCCGATGAGGTTCTGCCGCACGCCCTTGACGGCAATGTTCGCTTCGAGTTGGGCGTCGGCGACGGCGTCGCTGACAGTTCGGACGTTGCTCGGCGACTTGGCGAGGTTTGCCGCGGCGACGAGGATGGGAAGTTGCGTCATTGTGGTAGTCTCCTGGCGGGGACAGCCTGACCATCAGGCCACTTTCCGCCACCACTCCCCCACTCCCTCCCCTCCCGCCCGGAGCACGTCGTTCCAGTCCTTAAAGCCGGGCGGCGGGAACTCGGTGTCGATATCGCGGCCCGACATCGCGTAGCTCTCGAGCGCATGGGCGACGCCGATTTCGCCGGCGATGTCATTGTCGGGGAAGAGAATCAGGCGCCTGACGCGGTCGGGGATCGCGATCTGATGGAGCCGGTCGCTGCCAAGCGTGGCCCAGACCGGAATCCCGAACAGGATCATTGCGGAGATTGCGGTCTCGACCCCTTCGGCGAGTCCAAGGATCGACGTCGGAGTGCTCAGCATGACTGCTGCGCGGTCGGGGCGGCCAAGCGTCATGCGTGGATCGGCAAGATCGCGGGCGCGCCGCGCATCGTCCCTATCAAAGAAGGTGCGCTGGATGGCGATGAAGCGCCCCTCGTCATGAAGGCCGCCGTCGTGAAGAGCCGCGATCATGGCGGGCCGGAACTCGACGTCATCACCCCGGCCGAGTGGTGTTCGGGGATGGAAGCGCAAGGCCCGGGGCAGCAGCGCTATTCGCCTGCGGCGCAGATAAATTTCGGCGGGTGTGCCGATCAGCGGCCTGGCTTCATCCCATATCCGCAATGCCTGCTGGCGCCGCCACAGGTCCGTCGGCATTCCCGCCGAGGCCTGAGAGACCTGGTCCACATGGTGCAGCGCTTTTTCTTCGAGACGAAGGATCTCATTGATGACGTCGCGGGAGTTGCAACCCGCAAAACATTTGAAGAGCAGCGCATGGTCCCCCACGCGAACAGAGAGGCTGGGACTGCGGTCGGCGTGGGCCGGACAACGGCACATTGCGCCGCCCGGCTTCCAGACGCCCCCCAGACGCTTCACGATATCGGACCCGATGGCCTCGAGTTCCGGGTTATATTTGCTTATAGTACGAGGCATGGGCGTGTCCCGAAAATGGGCTGCCCGCCCGCCAGTGAGTTCATCAGACGTCAAGAACGGCAGAAGGGGAGAGACGGGCAAGCATTGGACGGGCGACCCGCAGATCGCCCAACCAATTTCCACCCACTCCCCTCCTTCTCGGTCGGCACGACGTTGTGGCGCGTCTCGGCCTATGCCGAGCACTGGTCGTTGCAAATATACCTAGTTTATGCTGCCGACAGATTCGCGAAAGACCTTCACGACGTCGAAGGCCGACTTAGCATTCCCACACAATCATCCAGAATGGATCGATGCGGACCAGACGCTATTTACAGACAAGAACTTACAATATGGCAGGCGGGGACATGAGATTCCTTTCACCGGAGAAAGGATAGTGTCATGCCGATTCCCTCCAAGGAATTTCCCGTCGGCCTCCGCGAGCCCACCAAGCCGGACCGGGAGCAGCCGAAATGATGGAGGATTCGCGAATCACGACCACCATCAACCGGTGCAGGATGGTCGATTTTACGGAGCAAGTTCAGCGGCTGCGCGCTGATGAGTTCGGTCGGGATCTATTTACGATCCCCGCATTCGAGATGCTGCTGGATCTCTATACCTGCAGGAGCCGCCAGCCGCGCTCATTGACCGCGCTGACCGCGGCATCGAGTGCATCGGAACGAAATTCGCAACGCATCGTCCACCGTCTTGCTGAACGCGGGCTGGTCAAATTGCGACGCGATCCGAGCGATGGCCGGAGAATCCTTGTCGAGCTGGAGCCGGCAACGAGTGAATTGCTCGACCGCTTCTTTGACCGGCTGGTTGAGCTCGTTGCGGTTTCGCCCGCGTGCAAGGCGAACGAGAGCTGAGCATGCGATGCATAGGGGCAAAAGGGTATCCGGGTGCTTGTAGCGCCTTGCAACCATCTGGAAATCGTTGCAGAGTTTTGGGGCAGTACGGGAAACGGCTGGGGACCGTCTGCAGGATAAACCTTCCACGCATGGCAAAGTGCCCATCCATGACGGTTGGGCGCACGCATTGGACGTTATTGCCCACCACCCTTGGGTGGTTCTGTCATGCTTTCTTCGCTGCTTGTCTGCCATCGCGCATTGACGCGCTTCGACCTCCCACTGTGCGCGTAAGCCGATGTTTCGCGCCAGTGAGAATGAAGCGCCGTGCGCGCGCCCGTCCGCACGTTATGATCATCGCCAGTTCGAGGCCGTCTACCGAAGGGAGGCGCCGAAGCTGCTTTCGTTTCTCAAGCCGCGCATCTGGCAAGAGGAGGATAGGCACGATCTGGTGCAGGAAGCTTTCACGAGGCTGGTCGCATCGCGATCCACCGCTGCGACGAGCAATCCGGGCGCTTATTTGCAGGGGATCGTTCGACATCTCCTTGCCGATCGCGCGCGCGCCTGGGCCAAGGCGCAATCATTCGATCCCGTTACCTATTCGGCCGGCAATGACATTGCCGGACCTGATACCGTCGCGGAAATAAACGACATGCGGGAGCGCTATCGATCGGCTGTCGAGACCCTCCCGCCAAGGACGAAAGAGGTATTCTTGCTACATCGAGCTGAAGAACTGGGATATAGGCAGATAGCTGAGCAACTCGATATCAGTATCCGAACCGTGGAGTGGCATGTGGCTGAGGCGATTGTGCGCATCGGCAAGAGCATCGGAAACGCCCATGGCTGAAGAAGACATGCCAGAGCCTGTGCCGAGGATGGATCAGCAGATGCGTGAGGCATCCCTGTGGTTTGCCAGAATGCGGGGCCCTGATGCCGAGGAGTGGCGCCCGCAATTCGAACAGTGGCTCGTGCTTGGGGCATCGCATCGCGGGGCATACAAACGAGCTGGCGAGATATTCGCTTTGGGACGCTTCATGGCGGCACAGGACGAAGATCAAACCGAAGCGAACGATAATGAGGAGAGCCGTCGCCATTGGAGATGGGCAGCAATAGCCGCAAGCCTGCTCGTGACGCTCGGCATCGGAGGATGGATCGCGAGAGTTCAGCTACCTGGCACTGGCAGCGCTCCAGTGCAGGTGGCACAGCCGAAGGTTAACCAGGCGGCCGAACTTCAGCGGTATGCGACCCTGGATGGCTCCCGAAAGACGGTGCGACTCGTGGATGGCTCGTCCGTCGAACTCGATCCCGACAGCGAACTCAGCACGACCTTCAGTTCTGGTCGGCGAGAGTTGAAGCTGGAACGCGGTGGTGCCCGCTTCGATGTTGCGCATGAGACCCGGCCCTTCATCGTTCTGGCAGGCGGAGGAAGCGTGACCGCGCGCGGGACAATTTTTGAGGTCAGTCTTGGGCGAGACGAGCGCGTGACGGTGAAGCTTCTACGCGGAGCCGTTGATGTCGAACGTCCCAGCACTAACAAGGGGACGAGTGCCCCTGCAGCTGTTGCGCGTCTTGAGCCGGGCGAAACCCTCAGTTTCGCAGCCATCACGCCGACGATGCTTCGATCCGCGTCGGGGAAGGCCGAACTTCAACCTCTCGCCCAGGTGCCGGAGCCCTCGCCCGTTCGTGAGTACGAGCGCACGCCTCTGGCTGCCGTGGTGGCTGAAGCCAACAAGGATTCTGAAACCGCTATCCGTCTGGGCGACCCGACTATCGGGACGTTGCGGGTGAGCGGTCGATTCCGGGTAAATGATGCCGATCAGGTCGCCGACCGTCTCGCGACACTGTTCGATCTCGACGTCGAAAGGACAAAGCCGGACGAAATCACGCTCCGGAAAAAATAGCCGAAAGTTTTTATCCCTACCCCGTAGGTTGCAGTTTTGTTGCGATGCTCCCTGAAAATCCCGCCAGATTGTCGGGAATTTCAAAGGGGGCAAAAGATGGTTCGAATGGGGTCTCGTTTTCGGTGTGCACTTCTTGCCGCTGTGGCGATCGGTACGCTCGTGCCGGTCGCCCCCGCCCTCGCCGTCGATGAGCGTCGCATCGAGTACAACATCGAAGCCGGGGACCTTGGCGACGCCCTCAAAGCCGTAAGCCGCCTGTCGGGGAAGGAGATCATCTTCAACTCCGAAGCGGCCCTTGGAAAGAAGGCGCCGCGGCTCAAGGGATCGTTCAGCGCGGACGAAGCCGTCCGGATGCTCCTGGCAGGATCCGACCTCGTCGCCCAGTACCGAAAGGACGTCATCATCATCCGGGGGCGATCGACGCCGTCGGCCGATCTAACCGATCGTTCGACGGATCACAGTGAGATCGTGGTCACTGGAACACACATCCGTGGGGTCGAACCGGCGTCACCGCTAGTCGTAGCCACGAGAACCGACATCGAGAAGCGTGGCATCAATGACCTCGGTACATTCGCGCGTAGCTTGGTCCAAAACTACTCTGGCGGGCAGAACCCTGGCATCGCCGTCGGAGCACAAGGCACTTCCGAAAACATAACCTCGTCCTCGGCGCTCAACCTTCGGGGGCTTGGCGCAGACGCCACTCTCACGCTCTTCAACGGCCATCGCGTTGCCTATGACGCTATAAGCCAGGGAGTCGACATTTCCGCCGTGCCACTTGCCGCCATTGAGCGCGTAGAAATCGTGACGGACGGCTCGTCTGCCTTATACGGCTCGGATGCAGTGGGTGGCGTGGCAAACGTCATACTTCGCCACGACTATGAGGGCGCGTCTGTCTCCGCGCGTATTGGCGGCGCGACCGACGGAGGAGATTTCGAGCAGCAGTTCAATCTGGTGAGCGGGAAGCGCTGGGAAACCGGGGGATTCATGGCCGCTTTCGACTTCCGCCATGCAACCCCGATCACGGCAGGCCAGCGATCATATACTCAGGTGAACAATCCGTCCGACACTCTCCAAAGCGGAGCACGCCAATATAGCATCGTAACTGCTGGCCATCAGAATTTAGGAAGCGGCATTTCCTTTGAAGTCGATGGTCAGTTTAGCGACCGCGATAGCCAAATCTGCGTCAGCTATGTTTTGGAAGACACATGCCGGGTTTCGGGCGCCGACATACATATCAACACGCGCTCCTGGACGGTCGCGCCGAGCCTCAAACTCACGCTCGGCAAGACTTGGGAATTGAGGCTCGGCTCGATGGTGGGCGAAAGCAGGGCCAAGCTGCTCGCAGACGTCTCGTTTGATGGAGCGCTCGATTTTGTCCAGAAAGGGACTTATACGAATCGCATCCAGGCGTTGGAAGCAAACGCGGAAGGTCCGGTATTCCGGTTGCCGGGTGGCGAAGCACGGCTCGCCGCCGGAGTTGGCGTGCGGAAGACGAAATTCATCATCAACGTCGCCGCCATTCAGCAAGGGAATGTCGCCCCTTATTATGACTTCTCTCAGGATCGGACCACATCGTACGGCTCTCATGACTGCCGTCCGAGACGCTGGCCGAGTTTACTCCTTCGCTGG
>NZ_JNAC01000040.1:0-6238 GCF_000722555.1 Sphingobium sp. DC-2
CGGCCTGATGATCAACCGCCCGGCCGCACACGGAAATCCTGACAGTCCCCAAGAGCGATGAAGACTAAGCCGCTTTGAAATAGCGGAGCCGCTTCCTATCTTGGATAGCGGCTCCCAAGCCCATCGATCCTGCAAAGGAAGATGAAAGAGCCCGCCGGACGCTGGTCGTCCGGCGGGCTTTTCGGTAGCTGGCTCGTCGTGATTTTCCTGAAAAGCTGTACCCAAGCCCCTTGACCTATCTGCCGAGCAGGCCTATTTGCGCGCTTCCCGTGCGAGCGACCCTCGCCCGGTGCCCGATCGTCTAAAGGTAAGACTACGGACTCTGACTCCGTCAATCGAGGTTCGAATCCTCGTCGGGCATCCAGAACTTTGTTGAGTTCGACTAACTCGTCCTCAAAATCCGGCTAAGTCGTCTTCAAGCCCTAAAAACCGAGATTAACTCTCGCCCATCCGTCCAGCCTGATGGTCGGATGCCAATGTGAGAGACTGGTAGCGATCCGCTTTAAGGATCAGTTGTCGCGGCCCGAACTTCCGCGCTTCGTCATTGCCGACGTGTAACGCGCTTCCTCTTCAGGTGCGGGGAAGGTCAAGCCTTCCAGCCCGTCAACGATCGGCTTAAGCTGATCAATCGTTCGAAGGTCTTCCAGGAGATGCGAACGGCTATATGCGTCAGGATCGATGATGGTGCCGTCGAATCGGCGCAGCGATAGATCGCCCATCTTCTCGTGCCGGCTAGAATAACGATCGAACGGGCGGTCGAAGTTTTCGCAGCGGCTCGGAAGGGCCCGATGAGTCTGATTGGTGCAGTGCACTGTCGGGATGAGCCAGCAGTAAACCAAGCGATTGCGCGCTTGTTCGATATCGCCCTCTTCAAGGGCCATCAGCACCAGTGACTTAACCTGTGAGACAGGAAAGGCGTGTTCGCGATCCTTGAGCTCCAGCTGATGACCATCGCGGTGCTCGCTAAAGAACTGCGGCCGCGCCTTGCTTGTCCAGGGAAGAAGATGTTGGTCGCGGATGAGATCACCGACAGCCTCACGACGCATGCGCTGCGCCACGCGAGCAAAATCGGGCACCTTGTCGACTAGAAGGTTGAGGAAGCGAATGTCGGCGTCGAGCTTTGCCGGCAGATAGAGGCCAGCCCATTCGGCGACCTTCACCCCGTGCCATCCGCGTTCCAACCATGCTGACCAGATCGTCCGCACATCTGTCGCTGTAGCAGCGATAAAATCCGAACCTTCATTCTCGTTCTGCGGGCCCAATTCGTCGTCGAACATAGTTTCGCTTTCTCCTTCAGTTTTCAACATGTTGGAGGCGGTCCAATAATATTTCGTATACGTAACTTGTGGCCCGGGTTCAGGAATGAATCACTACAGACTTGGCGTCACCGTGTTCGGAACGAAGCTCCTGATCAAGCGAGTCCACTGCCAAATGATGAGCGCTCCCCGGGTCAGAGGGCGTGGCTCAACTTTCCGTCGCGCCTTCCAGCATTGCGGCCCGCTGCTCTTCAGCGAACCGCTTAGCCCAACACAGCCCGTTGACGAGTTCCATTTGCGCTATGGTGGAACAGGGGATCTCCAGCAGCCGCGGACTGGCGTAAATCACTGAAAGGCACTTCGCCCTGCTGATGGCCACGTTCAGCCGGTTGCGGCTATACAGGAACTCGATATTTCGCGGCAGGTCGTCTGCTGAGGAGGTGGCCATGGATACCAGGACGACAGCAGCTTCTTGGCCCTGGAACTTGTCTACTGTTCCGACCCGGGCACCATCAGGAAGGACCCGTTTCAGCAGCTCCACCTGCATGTTGTATGGCGATACGACCAAAATGTCGTCAGTTCCGATCGTTCGCATATCACCATGCCGATCAACCCATCGGCCGCCCAACAAGGCGTTATAGGTGCGCGCAAGACGTTCCGCCTCCTCGTTTGAACGCTGGGTGCATCCGCTATGCGCAACATCGATGAAGCGCAGCCCTGCAGGCGCGAGCGCGTCAGGATCCTGAGCGAAATTCACTTGCAGCTGCTGGCTAGCAGTGGACGGTTCGGCTTCAAGGCGACCTTCATACACCGCATCGGATATGAAGCGGCAGAGATCAGGATGCATTCGGCGTGTGATGGGCAGGAACACGCCTTGCTCAGCTGGGACGGTATATTGCCCCTCGAGAAGGTAATCCAACGCAGATAGTCCGCTATTGCCCGGGTGGGTGCCCTTGATCGGCTGGGATAGTTGCATTTGGTCGCCCACCAGGACGAAATTGCGGGCGGAGATGCCCATCGCGACGATGTTGGCGAGACTCACCTGGCCCGCCTCATCAACGAAAAGATAGTCGAAGGCTTGGTCCAGTTCCTCCCGGGCGAAAAGCCAAGCCGTTCCGGCGACAAGGCGGTGATGCGCTTCAACCCCGCTACCGCTTCCGCCGATAACATCCTCGATCCACCCCTGTGTGCCGAGCGCCTGATCTTCGCGGGTCGACTTTTTCATCCCGCGGCAGTTCAGGCCTTGCGCCGTTGCCATCACCTCCACATCCGAGAGCAGATTATTGATGGCCTTATGCGAATTGGAAGCGATGGCGATGCGTTTGCCAGCGGCAAGCAGGGCCACGATGGCCTGCGAGGACGTATATGTCTTGCCCGCGCCGGGCGGCCCTTGGATCAGCAGGTAGCTGTCGTCGAGGGCGCGCAAAGCATCTATCGCGCCCGCCGTCGCGTCTGCGCCATCTGCCACTATTGGCTGGCCAGACGCGCGTCCCGAAAGGCGCGGCTTATCCCGTCGAAGAATGGCGGTGACAGCGCCATACCGAGTTCCACCGGAAGCGACGTGCTCGGCGTATCTGTGGATCGCCGCCCTGAGCACCGCATCGCCAATCGGGCCGGTGGGAATGAGCGCGGCTCCAGGTTCAAGCGGCGAGCGGCTCGGCCCCTGCTTCAGCTCCAGAATGCGCTGATCTTCGTCCATAAGCACAATTTCCCCAGCAGGTTCAAGCGTTCCAGAGCGCAATGGCGCATCCCCTACCTTCAGCTTAAAATCCTGTGCTGGGAAAGTGAACGTATGGACCAGCGACCGCTTGTCTTTACGCGGAGGGATGTCGGCATGGGGCTCTAGGTCAGCGAGACATTCGGCATCGTTCAGCAACCCTTCGCGGTCCAGATCCTGACGCGCAAACATCGCCCACCAGGATGGTTTGGCTTCCCTGCGATGGAATTCCAGCAGATCCGCCAGCAGATGCCGCCAGGGCTCGGCGTCGCCAGCTGTCAGGGCCTCTGCCAAGCGGCGCGTGCGCTCTTCAGCTTCAGTTCGCGCAGCTACCTTTTCTGGATCGGCGGCCGCCACTCGAGCTGAATCGAACCATACTGCATCATCCGGCCGCAATGACAGGAGCCAATCGCGGCACATGCGCGTCGAGCGGCAGTCGATCTCGTTATAATCAGCGATTTCCCGCAGCAGCTGATCATCGCCAAGGCGTCGCCAGCGTTCGTAGATGACGATGCTGTCGCCTGCATTCTTGACTTCCCCCTGTCGTCCGCCAGGCAGGTAAAAGGCCTCCATGTTCTTGATGGAGTAACGCGGTTCGGAAGTCCTGATGGCCTCTGCTACGACCCGGTAGAGATCCACAAGCCGCTCGCCCCGAAGCAGATCATCCACCTCCGCCTCACGCGTCCCATGATACATGGCGAGCTTCTTCAGGGCTGTCTGCTCGTAGGCGGCGTAATGGTAGATGTGCGCTTCGGGATAACGCGCGAGACGATCCACCATGAAATCGACGGTTTGTTCAAAAGCGACCTTTTCGCTCTCGCGATCATGCGCCCAAAATTCGTGAAACCGGTCCGCGCCTTCCTCATCGAACGCGACGATGCCGAAGAGATATTCAAGGCCTCCGTCGTAGAGAGGATCACCCTCCATGTCGAAGAACATGTCGCCATGATGAGGTCGCGGCAGACGTGAAAATCCGCGCCCTGCTTCCAGCGGCAAAATTTCCACGCGCTGCTCGCCCGTTCGGCGTTGATGGCCCTGGAGTCGAGCTTGACTGGTTAGCCGGGCGACGGTGTCGGGCTGCATGCCCTGCACCGCCGTCCCCGGTGGCAGCGCGCCGAGCGCTCCTATGTCGTTGATGCCGGATTCGCGCAGCGTTGAAATCTGGCCGCGCCCCATGCCTGCAACGATCGAGAGATGGTCTGTGGCTTGCCATTCCTCCTCGCATATGGGCGACCAGCGGCAGAACGTGCAATGTCCACATGGATCACTGGCAGACGTGGCCGGCGGGGCATCGACAAAGGCCTCGAAGCGGCGGCGCGCAAAATCGAAGTAATGGCGCACAGCGGTCGTGCGGAGAGACGTGGTTTCACCGGACCCCAACACCACATGCATCTCGGGCGGCAGCGCGCCTTGCACTTCTTCGAGCATGTCGGCGTAAACGCAGAGCTGAAGCACATGCTTGGCCTTTGCCGACCGAGCCAGCTTTGTATCGGCGACATCATAGACATAGGGCCCCAGCGATGAGGTTGCGTCGTCGCGCCGCAGCAGGAAGTCCGAATAGCCGTGCCACCTCCCTGCAAGGAAGGCGCCCTGATAGACGACGTCATACCCTTCGCGCATAGCTTGGCGCGTTGCATCAGCCCGCTCCTCCAGCGTGCCGGTCGCGGCGATTTCGATTACGGATCGACCTTCGTCCTGCAGTCGCTGAAGATAGGCGCGCTCGTGTTCAATCCCCTTCTCCTGCAGCAGGACGGCATTTTCGTCATCTTCCGCAAACGTCACGGGGGAGACCAGATTCCGGATATCCAGCACAGTGGCGTGCGCGCATCCCATGAAGTTCACCAGATCGCTGGCCGAGAAGATCGTCTGGCCGCTGTAATTCCGCATCATTACCCCCTTCGCGAATCGCTGTTTGCTGGACTGCATTGAACAGGCTCAGCATGATGCGATCACACGACAGGTCCTGTCGCATGGAGAAGGTTTAGGATGTCCTATCGCAACGCCATCGATCTTCTGACTATCGCCTCGCGCGCCGCAAGCGCTCGCGGGGTGACTCTCGAAGAAATCGCGGAAATTCTGGAACGGGACTATAGAACAGCGCAGCGAGTGGTAGCAGCGCTTCGTGAACGTTTTCCGGAATTGGACAGCTTTCGAGATGAGGAATCCGGAAAATTGCGGTGGTATCTTCCTCGTTCAGCGATCGCGCCCCTGCTGACGCCCACGCCTGAGGAACTTGCAGCGCTGACGCTTGCGGAAGAGATGCTGAAGAAGGGCGCAGGCATTGATCAGGTCCAGGCGCTGCGATCGCTGCATGCCAAGATCCTCGCCCTTATCCCGATAGATCGTAGCCGCAGGATCGAAGCGGATGAAGACGCGTTGCTGGTTGCGCTTGGGCATGCCGCGCGTCCTGGCCCGCGGCCGGTTGGAAACGAAGCCATCGATCATGCCATATCGACTGCGCTAAAGGGGACATCAGCGTTGCGAATTCGTTATCGCGGCTGGAAGGACGCGAAGGCCCGAGATCGCAGGGTAGCGCCGCACGGATTGTTGTTAGGAGCTCGCCGCTATCTTGTCGCCGTCGATCTGGAAAAGGTGGGTGGCGGCATCCAGCATTTTCGCGTGGACGCCATCGAAGATGCCGCGGTCCTGTCTGAAAGCTTTGTTCGCAAGCCTGGCTTCGATTTGGAAGCGCACGCGCAACGTTGCTTCGCATCCTATCAGCAGGAGGATGCCATCCATGACGTTGCTTGGCGCTTCGACGCACGCGCGGCGCCCAGGGCCGCCGGCTTCTTGTTCCATCCTGCGCAGACGGTCGAGCACGGGGAGGACGGGACTTTGCTGGTCCGCTTCCGGGCGTCAGGATTGC
The DNA here is from genome assembly GCF_000722555.1 of Sphingobium sp. DC-2. Classification (NCBI taxonomy): domain Bacteria; kingdom Pseudomonadati; phylum Pseudomonadota; class Alphaproteobacteria; order Sphingomonadales; family Sphingobiaceae; genus Sphingobium; species Sphingobium sp. DC-2. Next base: position 5,840 of record NZ_JNAC01000040.1, read on the forward strand.
TGGAGATGTGCTGGCATCTGTATATGTGGGGTGACGCGGTGGAAGTGTTGTCGCCGCCCGAACTCGCGCTGATGGTGAAAGAACACCGCCGGAGCGACTTCGCATCGATGCCTTAACGGGACGGGGAACGATCCCCGCCCCGAAGCGCCGCGCATCAACAGTCCGGAAGGTCGTCAAGGTTGTTCCTTGACGTCGAATCGCGATCAGTGCGGAGGTATTTTCCCGTCGGCGCGTTGACGACCCGGATTTTGGTTTCCGGGCTGTTAGCCCAATTCACCCAATATTCGTGGATGCCGGATTCGATGTCGCTGATCGCATCAGCCTTGCTCTTGGGTGACCAGAACTCGCCCGGGGACTGTCAGGATTTCCGTGTGTGGCCGGGCATAATGGGCAACAAGG
>NZ_JNAC01000041.1:0-44975 GCF_000722555.1 Sphingobium sp. DC-2
ACCCGCCCATGGCCGCGCCGGCCTGGAACTGGCATCCGACATGGTGGAGGACGACCGGCGGCGCTAACCGGCCGGTCCGTCAGCCCGCCCGCATCCGCCCCGCTGCAACATTAGGCACGGTCAGCGGTTCATCGAAGATGCGCACCTCGGCAGGCACATCATGACGCGCGCGGGCAAGGCCGCCTTCTCCCTGCAATGGCAGATGCTGGCGGGCTTTCTCGCGGGGCTGGTCCTTGGCCTGATCGTCCATGCGAGCGCGCGGGACGCGGCCTGGGTCGATCATGTCACCACCTATGCGACGGGCCCGATCGGGCAAATCTTCCTGCGGCTGCTGTTCATGCTGGTCATCCCCCTGCTGGTCTCGGCACTGATCGTCGGCATCGCGGAAATGGGGGAGATGCGCGCGCTGCGGCGGGTCGGGCTCAAGACGCTTCTCTACACGCTGCTGGTGTCCAGCATCGCGGTCGCCATCAGCCTCGCCGTGGTCAACCTGCTGCGCCCCGGCGCGGGTGTCGATCCGGTTCAGGCGCAGGCGATGCTGGACAATGCCGGAGCAGGCGCGCACGCCATATTGGCGCGGGGCGGCGAAACGCCCCAGGGGATGAACGCCCTGATCGCGATGGTGCCCGACAACATCATCAGGGCGATGGCGGACAACGACATATTGGCCGTGATGGTCTTCGCCCTGTTCTTCGGCATCGGCCTGGTGCTGGTGCGCACCGACCACTCCAGACGGCTGCTGTCGGCGATGGAAGGGCTGTTCGAAGTCACCATGCGGCTGATGGGGCTGGTCATCCGGCTCGCGCCCGTCGCCATCGCCTGCTTCATGTTCAACCTTGCCGCGCAGTTCGGATGGGAATTGCTGGAGCGCCTGTCCGCCTATGTCGGCGTGGTGGTGCTGGCGCTGGCCCTCCAGATGATCGGCGTCTATTCTCTGCTGCTCGCCCTTATCGCGCGGCGTTCGCCGCTGGCCTTCTTCGCGGCCGCGCAGGAGGCGATGGTGATGGCCTTCGCCACGGCGTCGTCCAATGCGACGCTGCCCACCGCCATCCGCGTAGCGGAGGAAAAGCTGCACCTGCCCCGCCGCATCGCCCGCTTCGTGCTGACGATCGGCGCGACGGCGAACCAGAATGGAACCGCGATGTTCGAAGGCATCACGGTGCTTTTCCTCGCGCAATTCTTCGGCATCGAACTGGATTGGGCGCAGCAGTTGATGGTGATGCTGGTGTGCATCCTTGGCGGCGTTGGAACCGCCGGGATTCCGGCCGGATCGCTTCCGGTCGTGGCGATGATCCTGGGCATGGTGGGCGTGCCGCCCGAAGGCATCGGACTGGTGCTGGGGGTGGACCGCCTGCTCGATATGTGCCGCACGACGCTGAATGTCACGGGCGATCTGGTGGCGGCGACGGTCATCGCCTCGGGCGAGCCGCCCGAAAGCGTCAGCGCGCCGCCTTCGCCGCCTCCGCCCACCAGATGAGGCTGCTGGCAAAACCGGAAAAGCCGCGTTCGAGCGCCGCGCCTGCGTCCCCTTGCGGCTGGCCCTGCTCATCGATCGTCTGGCCGATCTGACCGGCGCTCAGCCGTTCGGGGATGACGGCCATGCCCATGGCTGACAGAGTCACCGTCCAGTCGGCATGGCTGTTCACCCCGGCATAGCGGCCCGCCGAATAGCTGGCGATACCGGCGGGGCGGCGGTCGAATTCCTTGAGATAATGGTCGACCAGATTCTTGAGCCCCGGCTGGATGCCGCGATTATATTCGCCCGCGACAAAGACGAAGGCGTCGGCGGCGGTCAGGCGTGCCGCAAGCGCGCTCATCGCTTCGGGCGCTTCGCCGGGCGCATAGTCGCTATAGCGCTGGTCGAGCATGGGAAGGCCCACCTGCATCGCATCCACAAGCTCAGCCTTGTGGCCGAGCTTTTGAAAGCCGCCGACAAGATAGCCGGCAAGGCGGATGCCCATGCGATTGCGGCGGTAGGAACCGTAGAGGACGAGGATGTCGAGGGACATGACAGGCTCCGTTGCTGGGCACGTGTTCGTTCCCGACCGTAGAGAATAGCGCTACCTCCAGCAATGGCACTGGCCGGGACCCGGCGTGGCCGAGCCTCATCCGACCGGCGAAGCCGCTTTTCAGGTTTCGCGCAGAGACGCAGAGGGCGCAGAGCGATCGCGTCCCGCCACCAAACTCTGCGCCTTCTGCGGGCTCTGCGCGCATTTATTTCACGCGGAGGCGCGGAGATGCTGCGTGCGGCACCATCGTCCGTCTTTCTCCCCTCGCCTCCAAATGCATGCTTTATTGGAAGCGCTACGCGGCCTTCCAATCACTCCGCGTCTCCGCGCCTCCGCGTGAAAATAAATTCTGAGCGCTAACATCAGCAGCCCGCCCGCCGAGCCAATGACGAACGAAAAACCCTATCGCAGCTTGGCGATGGAAAGCCCGTCCTGCTTGGCGCGGGCCTTCACTGACTCCTCGCTGCGGGTCAGCGCCTTGGCGATCGCCTTGAGCGCCATGCCCTTCTTGGCCAGCGTGTGGAGCTTTTGCAGCTCGTCCGCTGTCCAGGGCTGCTTGTGACGCTCGAATCGTTTGTCAGTCATGGCATAAGCATGTGTGGATATTCAGTTCAGGGCGAGGCGAAAATGCCGGGGTTCGAGAACCGGCGCGCAGCGTGCTTCCGGCACGTGAGCACCGGAAGCGCTGAAAACCGGCATTTGCAGCCCGCGCTGGGCTGAATAGCCGCACATGCTAGTCTGCGAAGGGGTCGCGGACGAGGATGGTGTCCTCGCGCTCGGGGCTGGTGGAAACGAGCGTGACCGGGCAGCCGATCAGTTCCTCGATCCGGCGGATATATTTGATCGCCTGCGCGGGCAGGTCGGCCCAGCTGCGGGCCCCCGCCGTGGTGTCCTGCCAGCCTTCGATGTCCTCATAGATCGGCTCCGCCTTCGCCTGGTCCTGCGCATGGGCGGGGAGGTAATCATAGCTCTGGTCGCCGATGCGGTAGCCGACGCAGATTTTCAGCGTCTCAAAGCCGTCGAGAACGTCGAGCTTCGTGAGCGCGATGCCGGTGACGCCCGACACGGCGACCGACTGGCGCACCAGCACGGCGTCGAACCAGCCGCAGCGGCGCTTGCGTCCGGTGACGGTGCCGAATTCATGGCCGCGCTCGCCCAGGCGCTGGCCTACGTCATTTTCCTGCTCGGTCGGGAAAGGACCGGAGCCGACGCGCGTCGTATAGGCCTTGACGATGCCCAGCACGAAGCCCGCGCCATTGGGGCCAAGGCCGGTGCCGCTCGCCGCCGTGCCCGCGACCGTGTTGGACGAGGTGACGAAGGGATAGGTGCCGTGGTCGATGTCGAGCAGGGTCCCCTGCGCGCCTTCGAACAGGATGCGCTTGCCTTCGGCCTTCGCCTTGTTGAGCGTCAGCCATACGGGCTTGACGAAAGGCAGGATGAAGCTGGCGATGTCGCGCAACTCCGCCATCAGCGCGTCGCGGTCGATCGGGGCTTCGTTGAAACCGGCGCGCAGGGCGTCGTGGTGGGCGGTCAGGCGGTCGAGCTGCGGACCCAGGTCGTCGAGATGGGCAAGGTCGCAGACGCGGATCGCGCGGCGGCCGACCTTGTCCTCATAGGCCGGACCAATGCCGCGGCGGGTGGTGCCGATCTTGCCCGCGCCGCTCGCATCCTCGCGCAGGCCGTCCAGGTCGCGGTGAAAGGGCAGGATCAGCGGGCAGGTTTCGGCGATCTGGAGATTCTCCTGAGTGATCTCCACACCCTGCCCCCTGAGCTTCGCCACCTCATCCCGGAAGTGCCAGGGGTCGAGGACCACGCCATTGCCGATGACGCTCAACGTACCACGGACGATGCCCGAAGGGAGCAGCGAGAGCTTGTAGACCTTCTCCCCCACGACCAGTGTATGCCCGGCATTATGGCCGCCCTGGAAGCGGGCGACGACATCGGCGCGCTCCGACAGCCAATCGACTATTTTACCCTTGCCTTCGTCGCCCCATTGGGCGCCGATCACGGTCACATTTGCCACAGATACAGTCCTCCGCCCGCCGCGCGGACCGGCCATGCCCTTCGACGGGACTCGGCATGCCGGTGGGATCAAGTTGGGCGCGAACGCCTCATGCGGGCCGCGCGTTAGCCCTGTGAGCGTGGCGCGTCAAGCGTGCTGCGGTGCAACCAATCGTCCGTTCGTTTCGATCATAGTCGAGAAACGCAAGAACAGCGCTTGCCGCTTCTCGACTACGTTCGAAGCGAACGGAGCAGAATCAATAAGGCCGGGGCTCCTCCCCATCCATCCAGTGGGTGCAGCGCAGCGCTTCGCCATCTTCCTGCCCCGTCAGCGCGGCGACCGTCTGCCACCCTTCCCCGCGAAGTTGCGCGGCGCGACTTTGATCATGATGGAGGGGCAGAAAGAGCCGCCTGGGCGCCTCCGCACCGAACCCCGCGTCGATCAGCGGATCGGGGTAGAGGGAAAAACCCATGGCGGGTTCTTCCGAACCGTCCGCGCGGGTGATGGCGTAGCTGCCGCCCCGGCCGATCTCGCCGGTGAAGCCTTCGGCGAAGATCGAGAAGCCGAACCAGTTCTGATATTCGAAGCCATGACGCTCGGTGGGATCGAGCGTCAGGGTGATATCCCAGCCGATCGGCTTTGCGATGGCTCGCAGACCAGCGATACGGCTGTCGATCGCACCGCCGAGCCGGGCATTGAGCGCTTCGAGCTTTTCCATCGCGGGATGGAAGGGCCCGGCTGCCTCGATCAGCGGGAGATAGGCGGCGGCGGCCGGGCTGATCGCCGCGAGCGCACCTGCATCCTTGGCGTCCAGTTCGGCGCGGACAGCCTCGATTTCTTCTGGCGCGAGCGGGAGCGGACCGGCGGCAAGCCCATCGATCAGGTCCGGCAGGGTGAAGTCGATGGTGATGCCGGTGACGCCCGCAGCCTGAAGGGCCTCGATCGCGACGTTGACGATCTCCACCGCCGCCGCGCTGCTGTCGCTGCCGATGAGTTCAGCGCCGACCTGAAGGCGTTCGCGTTCGGGGCGGAGCTGATTCGCGCGCAGGCGGATGACGGGGCCTCCATAGGAGAGGCGCAGCGGGCGCGGCGCGCTGGCGAGGCGGGTGGCGGCGATGCGGCCTACCTGCGCGGTCATGTCGGGGCGGAGCGCCAGGCTGCGCTGCGACACGGGATCGACGGCGCGGACCAGATCCTGCGCGCGCATGGATTTGAGGCGGCCGACGAGCGTTTCCTCAAACTCGGCGAGCGGGGGCATGACACGTTCATAGCCATGGGCGGCGACCGTATCGAGCACGCGGCGCGCAAGCCGCGCTGAGGCTTCGGCCTGCGGCGGCAGGCGGTCGGAGAGCCCTTCGGGAAGGAGGCCGGGGGGGATGCTGGTCATGGGCTGGCCTTTAGGCAACATCGGCCAGATTATCCAGCCTCCGTTCAGTTCGAGCTGGTCGAGAAACGGTCAGAGCAACCGTTTCTCGACTTCGCTCGAAACGAACGGGGATCAGGAGATAGTTCAGGCGAAGCGCAGCAGTTTGACCGTCTTCACGCCTGTGAGCTTGCAGATGTCGGCAAGCACTTCCTCGCTCACCGCGCCATCGACCGAGAGCAGCAGCACGGCTTCGCCACCCTGATTGCGGCGGCCAAGGTGGAAGGTGCCGATGTTGACATTGGCCTCGCCCAGCGTCGAACCCAGGCGGCCGATGAAGCCGGGCGCGTCCTGATTGACGATGTAGAGCATGTGCCCGGCAAGGTCGGCTTCCACCTTGATGCCGAACAGTTCGACCAGGCGCGGCTGCGCATTGCCGAACAGCGTGCCCGCGACCGACTTGTCGCCAGCCTCCGTCTTGACCGTCACGCGGACGAGGGTCTGATAGTCGCCCTCGCGATCGTGACGCACTTCGCGCACGTCAAGGCCGCGTTCCTTCGCCAGGAAGGGCGCGTTGACCATGTTCACCGTGTCCGAATAGACGCGCATCAGACCAGCCAGCACCGCAGCGGTGATCGGCTTCTGGTTGAGTTCGGCGGCATGACCTTCGACCTCGACCGAAACGCCCTGGATCTTGTCGCCTTCCAACTGGCCAACGAGGCTGCCCAGTTCCTCCGCCAGAGCCATGTAAGGCTTGAGCTTCGGGGCTTCCTCGGCCGACAGGCTGGGCACGTTCAGCGCGTTGGTGATGCCGCCGTCGAGCAGATAGTCGCTAAGCTGCTCGGCCACCTGGAGCGCCACGTTCACCTGCGCCTCGTCGGTCGACGCGCCCAGATGCGGGGTGCAGATGAAGTTGGGCGTGCCGAACAGCGGCGATTCCTTGGCCGGTTCAGTCGCGAACACGTCAAGCGCGGCGCCAGCGACATGGCCCGAATCCAGCGCTTCCTTGAGCGCGGCTTCATCCACCAGACCGCCACGGGCGCAGTTGATGATGCGCACGCCCTTCTTGGTCTTGGCGAGATTTTCCTTGCTGAGGATGTTGCGGGTCTGATCGGTCAGCGGCGTGTGCAGCGTGATGAAGTCCGCCTTCGCCAGCAGCGTGTCGAGATCGGCCTTTTCCACGCCCATTTCCACGGCGCGTTCCGGCGTCAGGAAAGGATCGAAGGCGACGACCTTCATCTTGAGGCCGAGCGCGCGGCTGGCGACGATCGAGCCGATATTGCCCGCGCCGATCAGGCCCAGCGTCTTGCCGGTGACTTCAACGCCCATGAAGCCGTTCTTCGGCCACAGACCCTGCTGGGTCTGGGCATTGGCTTCGGGGAGCTGGCGAGCCAGCGCGAACATCAGCGCAATGGCATGTTCGGCGGTTGTGATCGAGTTGCCGAACGGGGTGTTCATGACGATCACGCCCTTGGCCGAAGCCGCCGGAATATCGACATTATCGACGCCAATGCCCGCGCGGCCGATGACCTTGAGGTTGGTTGCGGCGTCAAGAATATCCTTGGTGACCTTGGTCGAGCTGCGGATGGCGAGGCCGTCATATTGGCCGATGATCGCCTTCAACTCTTCCGGGGTCTGGCCGGTAATCTCGTCAACCTCGACCCCGCGTTCACGGAAGATCGCGGCGGCGCGGGGGTCCATCTTGTCGGAAATGAGTACCTTGGGCATGGGAATGCTCCTTACTGGAATATGGGAAAGCCGTTCGGGCTGAGCAAAGTCGAAGCCTTCAACTGAGCGAAGCGAAGTGGCCTCCCCAATGGTCGGCCAAGCCCTTCGACTTCGCTCAGGGCGAACGGAATTAGGAGATGTTAAGCAGCCTTGGCCGTTGCATAGGCCCAATCGAGCCACGGACCCAGCGCCTCGATATCGGCGGTTTCGACCGTCGCGCCGCACCAGATGCGCAGGCCTGCCGGAGCGTCGCGATAACCAGCGACGTCATAGGCGGCGCCTTCCTTTTCCAGCAGGCCAGCCATGCTCTTGATGAAGGCTTCGTCCGCCCCCTCGACCGTCAGGCAGACGCTGGTGGTCGAACGGGTCGCAGGATCGGCGGCGAGATGGCCGAGCCAGTCGCGCTCCTCGACGATCTTGTTCAACGCCGCCGCATTGGCGTTGCTGCGCGCGATCAGGCCTTTGAGGCCGCCCAGAGACTTGCCCCATTCAAGCGCGAAGATCGCGTCCTCGACCGCCAGCATGGAGGGCGTGTTGATCGTCTCGCCCTTGAAAATGCCTTCGGCGAGCTTGCCCTTCGCCATCAGGCGGAAAACCTTCGGCAGCGGCCAGGACGGAGTATGGGTTTCGAGCCGCTCGACCGCGCGCGGGCCGAGGATCAGCACGCCGTGGCCACCCTCACCGCCCAGCACCTTCTGCCAGGAAAAGGTGGCGACGTCGATCTTGGTCCAGTCGATCTCATAGGCGAAGACGCCGCTGGTGGCGTCGGCAAAGGTCAGGCCTTCACGCGTCGCAGGAATCCAGTCGGCGTTCGGCACGCGCACGCCGGAGGTGGTGCCGTTCCAGGTGAACAGCACGTCGTTGGAGAAATCGACGGTGGAAAGGTCGGGCAGCTGGCCATAGTCAGCGCGAATGATCGTCGGGTCGAGCTTCAACTGCTTGGCGGCGTCCGTCACCCAGCCTTCACCGAAGCTCTCCCAGGCGAGCGTCGTGACGGGGCGGGCGCCCAGCATCGTCCACATCGCCATTTCGAAGGCGCCGGTGTCGGAACCGGGAACGATGCCGATGCGGTGGGTGTCGGGCAGGTTCAGCAGCTCGCGCATCAGGTCGATGCAGTAGCCGAGGCGGGCCTTGCCGATCTTGGCGCGATGCGAGCGGCCGAGGGATTCAGCGCTCAGCTTGCCGGCGCTCCAGCCCGGAGGCTTGGCGCAAGGACCCGAAGAAAAATAGGGGCGAGCCGGCTTGGTGGCGGGCTTGGCCGCGGCGGGCGCAAGAGTGGCGTCGGCAGCAGTCGTATCAGTCATGTAATGCGTCTCCTTGCAGAGAGCACGCGCGGCGTTGGGACCGCGTGGCCCGGCGGCCGCTCTAAAGACCGCCGGGCAAGAGTCAAGCCGCCAAAGAGTCCAATCGACGCTCTGGATGCGATGAACCGTTGCGCTTGTTAACCCACAGGATAGCAGAGCATGGTAAATGGTCGCTCATGAAAGAGCGGGCTTGGGGGAAAGCGGTAATGCGCGGCGCGGGGCAAGCGGGCCTGCTGTCGCTATGTCTGGCGTTGGCGTCGTGCAGCGGGGACATCGTGCCGCGCGGCCGGGTCGAGCGCCCGTCCAAGCCGGTCAAGAGCGCGCGCCCCGCCGCACCGCCGCCCATGGAATTGCGGCAATGCCTGGTGAAGCTGCAATCGCAATCCGTGCTGTTCACCCCCCTGCCCGATCAGAATTTCGGCGGCGGCTGTTCGGCGAAGGGCAGCGTCAAGCTGCTCGACATCGGCGTTCCCGCCACCAATTTGGGGGCGATGACATGCGGTCTTGCGGCCAATTTCGCTGCCTGGGCGCGTTATGGGGTGCAACCCGCCGCGCGGCTGATCCTGGGAGCGGAGATCGAAAAGATCGAAACCTTCGGCACCTATAATTGCCGCCCGATCGCGGGGAGCGGGAAGCTTTCCGAACATGCGCACAGCAATGCGGTGGACGTGTCGGCCTTCGTCCTGTCGGACGGGCGGCGGATCACGATCGAGCAGGGCTGGAACGGCGATCGCCAGACGCGGCAGTTCCTGCAAATCGTGCGGGCCAGCGCCTGCAAACGGTTCCGCACCGTGCTGAGCCCCGACTATAATGTCGCGCATCGCGATCATTTCCATTTCGACATGGGAGGGCGCGGCGGCTTCTGCCGCTGAACGCCCCCTTGGGTTTTACGGCCCGCGCGCCTAAGTTCAGTGCGATGACAAAAAAAGAAATCGAAGAACGCAAATTCCGTCCTGCGCGGCAGGAAGCCGCCGACGCCCAGAAGCAAGCCGGAACCCCGCAGACCAGCAGCGCCGCCTATCGCCTGGCCTTTCAGGACACGGAATTCCTGTTGCGGGAGGATTTGCGGCCCGTGCGGTTCCAGCTGGAATTGCTGAAACCCCAATTGCTGATGGACGAAGCCCGGATCGAATCGACCTTCGTATTTTACGGGTCGGCTCGCATCCCGGAGCCCGATCAGGTGCAGGCGCGGATCGAGGCCGCGACGACGCCCGAACAGCGGCGGATCGCGGAGAATCTTGGGCGGAAGGCCCGCTATTATGAGGAAGCCCGCAGGCTGGCGCGAATCGCGGCGCAATATCCGGTGACGGAAGCGGGGTGCCGCCATTTCGTGGTCTGTTCGGGTGGAGGGCCGTCCATCATGGAGGCGGCCAATCGTGGCGCGGCGGATGTAGGCGCGCAGACGATCGGCATGAACATCGTGCTGCCGCATGAACAAGCACCCAACCGATTCGTGACGCCGGAGCTTTCCTTCCAGTTCCACTATTTTGCGCTCAGGAAGATGCACTTCCTGCTTCGCGCGCGGGCGCTGGCCGTGTTTCCCGGCGGCTTCGGCACCTTGGATGAGATGTTCGAGCTGCTGACCCTCATCCAGACCGGCAAGATGAAGCCGATTCCGGTGCTGCTGTTCGGGCGGGACTTCTGGACGCGGGTGGTGGATTTCGATGCACTGGCGGACGAAGGAGTGATTTCGCCTTCGGACCTGAATTTGCTGACATGGGTCGAAACGGCCGAGGAAGCCTGGGCGGCGGTGCAGACTTTCTATGAGGATAGCGCTGCGCCCGGATGCGGGTGAACTTAGCGGCACAGCCTCTTGAAAAATCTTTGCGTTCTCTGCGCCTCTGCGCGAACAATTTTTTGCGCGCAGGGGCGTAAAGAACGCAGAGAGAAAGATTTGAGGCCGCTTTGCGTCAGGGTCGTGGCTGCCATGCCCTTGCCTCCCTCGGCTCACAAGACTAGGGCCCCGCCATGCGCGCCGAGCTTGCCCATGTCGATTGCTGGATCTTCGATCTGGACAATACGCTTTACCCGGCGAAGGCGGACCTGTTCGCGCTGATCGACGTCAAGATGGGCGAATTCATCCAGGGCCTGCTGGGCTGCGACCCGGACGTCGCCAAGGCCACGCAGAAACGTTACTTCATGGAACATGGCACGACGCTGTCGGGCCTGATGCACCATCACGGCATAGAGCCGCGCGCCTTCCTCGACTATGTGCACGATATTTCGATGGACCGGCTGGAGGTGGACGAGGCGCTGAACGCGCATATCGCCGCCTTGCCGGGCCGCCGCCTGATCTTCACCAATGGCGATGCGGCCTATGCGGGGCGGGTGCTCGACAAGCTGGGCCTTTCCGGCGCGTTCGAACTGATCCACGACATCCATGCCTGCCAATATGTTCCGAAGCCCGATCCGTCGGGCTATGCCGAACTGTGCCGCGTCCATGGCGTGGACCCGTCGCGCGCAGCCTTTTTCGAGGATATGGCGCGCAACCTGAAGCCCGCCAAGGCGATCGGCATGTCCACCATCTGGGTGAACAACGGGTCCGAGGCGGGCAATCACGAACATCACCCGGACTTCATCGATTTCGAAACCGGCCATCTGACGCCGTTCCTGACCGACATCATTGGGGAAAAACCATGAGCCAAGATCTGATCGCGACCATCGACGCTGCCTGGGAAGACCGGGCCAATGTCAGCCTGACGACGCAGGGCGAAGTGCGTCAGGCCGTGGACAAGGCGCTGGCCCTGCTGGACAGCGGCGCGGCGCGGGTCGCCGAACCCACGGGTGCTGAAGGTTCTGGCGGCTGGCAGGTCAATCAGTGGCTGAAGAAGGCGGTGCTGCTGTCCTTCCGTCTCAACGACAATGTCATGATCGGCAATGGTCCGGGCGCTGGCCACTGGTGGGACAAGGTGCCCAGCAAGTTCGCAGGCTGGGACGAAGCGGCCTTTCGCGCCGCCGGTTTCCGCGCGGTTCCGGGCAGCTTTGCGCGGGCGGGGTCGCACATCGCGAAGAATGTCATCCTGATGCCGAGCTTCGTCAATATCGGCGCTTTCGTCGATGAAGGCACGATGGTCGATACCTGGGTGACGGTGGGCAGTTGCGCACAGATCGGCAAGAATGTGCACCTGTCGGGCGGCGTCGGTATCGGCGGCGTGCTGGAGCCGTTGCAGGCCGACCCGGTCATCATCGAGGATGACTGCTTCATCGGCGCGCGGTCGGAAGTGGTGGAAGGCGTGCGCATCGGCAAGGGTTCGGTGCTGTCGATGGGCGTCTTCATCGGCCAGTCGACCAAGATCGTGGACCGCACCACCGGCGAAGTTTTCATGGGTGAAGTACCATCTTACTCGGTCGTGGTGCCGGGGTCGCTTCCGGGCAAGCCGCTGCCCGACGGGACGCCGGGGCCGAGCCTCTATTGCGCGGTAATCGTGAAGCGGGTGGACGCGCAGACCCGGTCCAAGACGGGGATCAACGAACTGCTGCGGGATTGATTTCCCGCTACTCCCCTGCCGCTAGCGGGAGGGCAGCCTGACAGAGCGATCGCTTCGCGATCATACACACCCCAGCCCCTCCCTTGACGGGAGGGGCTTATAAGATTAGCGGCGCTCGCTTACATAGCCCCAATGCCGCCTTCCACCCCCGACAACAGCCCCCTTCCGCCCGTCTGGGCGACCTTGCGGCGGTTTCTTCCCTATCTCTGGCCATCCGACGCCCCGGCGCTGCGGCGGCGGGTGTCCATCGCCATGCTGCTGGTGGTGCTGGCGAAGGCCATCAGCCTGGCCATGCCCTTCGCCTACAAGGCCGCGATCGACCGCATGGCGCCGGGCATGGAGCCAGCCGTCGCGCTCGCCATAGCGCTGGTCGCCGCCTATGCGGGCGCGCGGTTCGGCAGCGTCCTCTTCGACAATCTGCGCAATGCCGTGTTCGAGCGGGTGGGGCAGGAAGCCGGGCGGCGGCTGTCGGACGATGTGTTCGTCCATCTCCACCGCCTGTCGCTGCGCTTCCATCTCGACCGGCGGACGGGCGCGGTCACGAAGATCGTCGAGCGCGGCACGAAAAGCATCGACACGATGCTCTATTTCCTGCTGTTCAACATCGCGCCGACGGTGCTGGAACTGGCGGCGGTCTGCGTCATCTTCTTCGTGAAGTTCGGGCCCGGCCTGGTCATCGCGACCCTGGTCATGGTGGCGCTCTACATCTGGTTCACCCGCACCGTCACCGAATGGCGCAACCAGTTGCGCCGCGACATGGTGGACATGGACACCAACGCCGTCGCCCATGCCGTGGACAGCCTGCTCAATTTCGAAACGGTCAAATATTTCGGCGCGGAGGAGCGGGAAGCCGCCCGCTACGGCACGGCCATGCGCCGCTATGCCAACGCCGCGGTCAAGTCGGAAAACAGCCTCGCCTGGCTCAACATCGGCCAGTCGCTGATCACCAACCTGATGATGGCGGGAGCGATGGGCTATACCGTCTGGGGATGGAGCCGGGGCAGCTTCACCACCGGCGACGTGGTGCTCGTGAATACGTTGCTTAGCCAGCTATTCAGGCCGTTAGACCTGCTGGGCATGGTGTACCGCACCATCCGGCAGGGCCTGATCGACATGGAGGCGATGTATAACCTCATCGACACGCAGGCCGAGATCGCCGACGCTCCGGGGGCTCCGGCCTTGAAGGTGACGGCGGGCGAGGTGCGTTTCGACCATGTGCGCTTCGGCTATGATCCCGACCGGGAGATATTGCATGATGTCAGCTTCACCGTCCCGCCCGGAAAGACGCTGGCGATCGTCGGGCCTTCGGGCGCTGGCAAGTCCACGATCGCGCGAACCCTGTTCCGCTTCTACGACATTCAGGGCGGCCGCATCCTGATCGACGGGCAGGACATAGCTCAGGTCACGCAATCGTCGCTGCGCGCGTCGATCGGCATCGTGCCGCAGGACATGGTGCTGTTCAACGACACGGTCGGCTATAATATCGGCTATGGCCGCGCGGGCGCGACGCAGGCGGAGATCGAGGCGGCGGCCATGGCAGCGTCCATCCACGACTTCATCATGCGCCTGCCGCAGGGCTATGACACGCGGGTGGGGGAGCGCGGACTCAAGCTGTCAGGCGGCGAAAAGCAGCGCGTGGCGATCGCCCGCACGCTGCTCAAGGACCCGCCGGTGCTGGTGCTGGACGAGGCGACCAGCGCGCTCGACAGCCGGACCGAGACGGAGATTCAGGACGTGCTGCGCAACATCGCGCGCAAACGCACGACCTTGATCGTCGCGCACCGCCTGTCCACCGTCGTCGATGCGGACGAGATCATCGTTCTGGATCAGGGGCGCATCATCGAGCGCGGGCGCCATGCCGATCTGGTGCGGGCGGACGGGCTTTATGCCGCCATGTGGGCGCGGCAGGCAACCGAGCGGGATGAGCCTGTCATGGAACCCGCCTACTCCACCCTGCACTAGCAACGATGGGCATTCAGCCCTGGGACAAGGTGTCGGCGTCGGTGATCCGCACCACCCTGTTGCTGATCTTGACCGTCTTCACCACCAGCGACGTTTCGACATGAGTGACGCCCTCGACCTCCAATATCCTGCCCGACGCCAGCCGGTGAAGGTCGTCGAGATCGTGATAAAGACAGGTCGCCATGACGTTGAACGGGCCAAGCATGATCATCACCGCCTTCACGAGCGGGATGTCAGCAATGTCGCGCGCGATGCGGCGGACATGGGCGGTGTCCGCCTGAATGGCCATGAAGGCGATATTGGCGGCCTTTTCCAGCTTCATGCCGGTCAGCGCGGTGAAGGCGATCAGCTTTTCCTGCTGCAAGCGCTTGATCCGCCCCCGCACCGTGCCTTCGTTGACGCCAAGGTCGCTTGCGATCTTGCGGTTCGAAACGCGCGCATCCTGCGCCAATATGCCGATCAGCTGGCGGTCGAGATCATCCAGTTCCGGCCTGCTCATGCCGCGCTCCTGCTGTCGACCGGCCCTGTGTCCAGCGCATAGCGGACGATGTCCAGCCCAACGGCAGGGGTCATCGACTTGATGCCGGGCACCTTGGCGAATGTGCCGGTGATGAGCGGCGGCAGTTCGTCAATGTCCCGCAGCGTCAGCAGCAGGCTGATCTCATAACTGCCCGTCACCAGATGCGCCGCGAAGACTTCGGGAAAGACGGCCAGGTCCTCCGCCACCTCCAGCGCCGGACGGCCGCTGACCTGGACCGCGAGGTGGATGAGGATATGATAACCATGGACCGCGAAGTCCGACACGGCGACGACGCGCAGCATGCCCGCTTCCTCCATCCGCCGGATGCGCGTGGACACGGTGGAAGCGATCAGATTGAGGGATTCGGCGATCTGCTGGTTGGTCGCCCGGCCATTTCGCCGCAACTGCTCGACAATCTTCCGGTCCGTCTCATCGAACGCGAACATATCGTTCATATAGTTATTCAACCCCTTTTCGGCCGCCGGTCTTGCCAGCAAAGGGCCGGAAGGTCGAATCGAAACAACAGCGCGAAGCGCAGCGCCGCCCGGCCCGCGCGATCAACAATGTTCAGGAAGGCCCGCTTGTGCGGCCATAATGATGAGGGGAAATGGTGCTGCCGGTGAGGATTGAACTCACGACCTCAGCCTTACCAAGGATGCGCTCTACCACTGAGCTACGGCAGCACTTCACCATTTTCCACAGCCATGCGGCTGCGGAGCCGGGCCTATGGCCGCGTGTGTCCGGCTTGTCAAGGCGGTTGCGGCGGCCGGGCGGATTTGCTTTAGGCTTGGCCCATGACAAGCGGACGGGACGATCGCAAGGAGCGGCTGGCGCAGGCGCTGCGCGACAATTTGCGCCGCCGCAAGGCGCAGGCTCGCGCGGGCGCGGCCGAATCGCCGCCCGTGGAACCCGGCAGCGATCGCCGCGATCATTAGGGCGAGCCCGCCCTCAGAGCCGCGCGCATGCCTTCCTTAGCCAATCCAGCGCATCGCCTTCCAGTTGCGGGCCGATCAGGTCCAGCACCTTGGCATGATAGCTGTCGAGCCAGGCGCGCTCCTCGGCCGTGAGCATGTCAACGGTCACCAGATTGCGGTCGATGGGGGCGTAGGTCAGCGTTTCGAAGCCCAGCATCTCCCGCTCCGCGCCCGCAATCTCACGCGGTTCGACCAGCACCAGATTTTCGATGCGGATGCCATATTCGCCGGTCTTGTAATAGCCGGGTTCGTTGGACAGGATCATGCCCGCCTGCAAGGGTTCGTCGCCGCCGCCGAAGGTGGCGATACGCTGCGGCCCTTCATGCACCGACAGGAAGCTGCCGACGCCGTGGCCGGTGCCATGGGCATAGTCCAGACCTTCGGCCCACAGGAACTGGCGCGCCAGAATGTCGAGCTGGCCGCCGCGCGTGCCCTTGGGGAATTGCGCGCGGGCGAGCGCGATATGGCCTTTCAGCACAAGGGTGAAGCGGCGCTTCATCTCCGCGCTGGGCGTGCCGATGGCGATGGTGCGCGTGACGTCGGTGGTCCCGTCCCGATACTGCCCGCCGGAATCGACCAGATAGAGCGAGCCCGGCTCGATGCGGCGATTGGTCGTTTCGTCCACACGATAGTGGACGATCGCGCCATTGGGGCCAGCGCCGCTGATCGTGTCGAAGGACAGGTCCTGAAGCTCGCCCGTGTCGCGCCGGAACGCTTCCAGCCGGGCGGCGGCGGTCAGCTCGTCGGCCGTGCCCTTCGGCCCCTCGACCGCGATCCAGTGCAGGAAGCGGGACAGCGCTGCTCCGTCGCGCAGTTGCGCCGCCTTGTGCCCGGCAATCTCGACCGGGTTCTTGATCGCCTTGGGCAGCACGGCCGGATCGCGCAGCGCCAGCACCTTAGCGCCACCGGCTTCCAGCGCCTCGAATATCGCGGCCACGGAGCGTTCAGGGTCCGCCGCCACCGTCTTTCCTGCAAAGCCCGTCAGAGCGTCTGCAAAGGCGGCGCGGTCATGCACGCGCACCGCATTGCCCAGATGCTGGACCACCGCCTGATCGACCTTTTCCGGCGCGACATAGAGGTCCGCCGTCGCATCGGCATGGACGATCGCATAAGCGAGCGCGACCGGCGTGCGCGCCACGTCCCTGCCCCGGATGTTGAAGGTCCAGGCGATCGAATCCAGCGCCGAAAGCACCACGGCGTCGGCCCGTGACGCCGCCAGCCAGTCCGCCATCGCCTGCCGCTTTTCCGCCGCGCCCTTCCCTGCATAGCGGTCCTCATGCACCACCAGCCGCGCGTTGCCGGGCGCGGGGCGATCGGTCCAGACCGCATCGACCGGGTTGCTGTCCACCGCCACGAGGCTGGCTCCCCGCCCGGCCAGCGCTTCGCCCGCGGCCTTTACCCAGGCGCGCGTGTGCAGCCATGGGTCATAGCCGATCCGCGCGCCTTCGGGCACATGCGCGGCCAGCCAGGCGGCGACGGAGGTCTGCGGCACGCTTTTATATTGCCAGAACGCCTCGTCCACCTGTTCACGCACTTGCAGGGTGTAGCGGCCATCGACGAAGATCGCCGCTTCGTGCGCCAGCACCACGGCGCTGCCTGCCGACCCCTGAAATCCCGTCAGCCATGCGAGCCGCTGGGCATAGGCGCCGACATATTCGCTCATATGCTCGTCAGTCAGCGGCACGACGAAGCCGTCCAGCCTGTCATGCGCCAGTTGCACGCGCAAAGCCTTCAGACGGTCTTCATGGGTGGACATGGAATTTCCCTTGGATCACATCGGCCCCTTGCGCGGGCCCCATCACCGCCAACATAAGCAGGCATGCGCGCTTATGCCAGCGCGTCCGGCCCACGATACAGGACTGTGAATGACCGCTTCCCTTGTTCCCCCTTCCGCCGCCCGCCGCCCTTTCAGCCTGACCCGTCACGGCATCACCGTCGAAGATCCCTGGTCCTGGCTGCGCGATCCCAGCTATCCTGAGGTCAAGGACCCGGACGTGCTCGCCTATCTGGAGGCGGAGAACAGCTTCTTCGAAAGCGCGATGCGGCCGCACAAGGCGCTGACCGACACCCTGTTCGCGGAGATGAAGGGCCGGATCAAGGAAGATGACAGGTCGGTGCCGCAGAAGGACGGCGACTATGTCTATTGGCGCGCGTTCGAGGTCGGGGCGCAATATCGCAAATGGTATCGGCGGCACGTCAATGGCGGCGAGGATCAGCTGATCCTGGACGAACCCGCCCTTGCCGAAGGTCACGAATATTTCCGATTGGGCGCGATGTCGGTCAGCCCGGACGGCCGCTACCTCGCCTACGCCATCGACAATGATGGGTCGGAACGGTTCGAGGCGCGGGTCAAGGACCTGTTCACCGGCGAACTGCTGCCGGAGGTCATTTCCGACACGCTGTCATCCCTGGTCTGGACCAGCGACAGCAGGGGCCTGATCTACGGCATCGCCAATGAAAACTGGCGGACCGACAATGCCCGCCTGCACTGGATCGGGCAGCCGGTAGAGACGGACGTCGAACTGTTCCATGAGGATGATGACGGCTTCCGCGTATCGGTGGGCCTTACCTCGTCGGAAAAGTGGATCGTTATTGCGACCGGCGACCATGTGACGACCGAAGTCTGGCTGCTGCCCGCCGGCAATCCTACGGCCGAACCGCTGCTCGTTTCCGCGCGCAAGCCCGGCCGGGAATATGAGGTCGACGAGCATGACGGCACGCTGTACATCCGCACCAACGACATCCATCCCAACTTCCGGCTGGTGAAGGCGCCGCTCTCAGCACCGGGAGAGTGGGAGGAAGTCATCGCGCCGGACCCGCATTTCTACCTGACCGACTTCACCCTGTTCAAGGGCTTCTACGTCACGGAAGGGCGGCAGGACGGGCTCGACCAGATCGAGCTGCGCGATTACGAGACGCACAGCGCCAAGCGCCTCTCCTTCCCGGAGGCGAGCTATTCCGCGTCGCTGGACGACAATCCCGAATATGACGTGACGAAGCTGCGGATCGGTTATGAATCGATGGTCACGCCCGACACCATCTACGACTATCATCTGGCCACCGGCGAGCTTGAGGTGCTGAAGGTGCAGGAGATTCCTTCAGGCTATGACGCGAGCCGCTACGCGACCGAAAGGCTGATGATCCCGGCACGCGACGGCACGCCCATCCCCGTGTCGATCGTCTATCCCAGGGACCTGCCCCGCGACGGCAGCGCGCCGCTGCACCTTTACGGCTATGGCGCCTACGGCATCGCGATGGAGCCGGGCTTTTCCACCAGCCGCCTGTCGCTGCTGGAGCGCGGCTTCGCCTTTGCGCTGGCGCATATCCGGGGCGGCGACGATCTGGGGCAGCAATGGTATCTGGACGGCAAGCTGGACAAGCGCACCAACACGTTCAACGATTTCGTGGACGTGGCCAAGGGGCTGATCGAACGCGGCTACACGTCGAAGGGGCGGATCAGCATTTCCGGCGGATCGGCGGGCGGGGAGTTGATGGGCGCGGTGATCAATTCCGACCCGGACCTTTGGGGCGCGGTGGTCGCCCATGTGCCCTTCGTCGATGTGCTCAACACCATGCTGGACGCGAGCCTGCCCCTGACGCCGGGCGAATGGCCCGAATGGGGCAATCCGATCGAGGACAAGGCGGCATTCGAAACGATCCTGTCCTACGATCCCTACAGCAATGTGAAGGCGCAGGCCTATCCGCCGCTGATGGTCACGGCCGGGCTCAACGACCCGCGCGTGACCTATTGGGAACCGGCCAAATGGGTGGCGAAGCTGCGCGCGACCAAGACGGACGACAATATCCTGCTGCTGAAAACCAATATGGGCGCGGGCCATGGCGGCAAGTCGGGGCGTTTCGAAAGCCTGCACGAAACGGCGGAGGAATTTGCCTTCATTCTCTGGCAATTAGGGGTGACGCAGTAAGAATCGCCCTCCTCCTTCAAAGGAGGGATGGTTGGGAGAGGGACGAAGCGAGCAACGACAGGAGCCGGCATGTCCTCGACCTACATAACCCGGATCACGGCCGGGCCGGAGCACATTGATATCCTCGGCCATGTGAACAATGCGGTCTGGGTGCAATGGATGGAGCAGGTCGCGACCGAACATTGGACCCGCGACGCGGCGGCCGGGCATGTCGACGCCTATGTCTGGGTCGTCACCCGGCATGAGATCGACTATCGCGGCAATGTGCGGGAGGGCGAGACGGTGACGGCCCGTACCTGGATTCCGCAGGGGCCGCGCGGCGCGCGCTTCGACCGCCACATGGAATTTACCGGCGCGGACGGCAAGGTGAAGGTTGCGGCCAAATCCACCTGGGCGATCATCGACCGGCAGTCGGGCCGCATCCTGCGCGTACCGGCGGAGGTCGCCGCCCCCTTTCTGACCCCCTGACGCTTCCGTCCCACGCCGCGCCTGCCCCGTGCGGCGAGTGGAACCGTGCGGCCCGATGCCACGTTGTCCGGCCCACCAACTACGACAGGAGAGATTATGCCCAAGACCGGCTTCACCATCCGCACCCTCGCTGCTGCCTCGGCGCTGTTCCTGACTGCGGGCCCGGCACTGGCGGGGGACGAGGAACGCGCGCTGGCCGCGATCGCCCAGGCGCAGGGCAAGATCGACGCCGCCGCCAAGCTCAAGGCGAGTGAGATCGATCCCGCCGTGCTTGCCAAGGCTCAGGCATCGCTGCGCCTTGCCCAGGAACGGCTGGAGAGCGGCAAGGAGCAGGACGCCATCAAGGCGGCGATCGAGGCGCAGCAATTTGCTGACACCGCCATCGGCCAGAGCCAGGCGCGCGTCGAAACGGATGCGCAGGTGCAGGCGTCCACCGCAGCAGCAGCCCAGCAGGATGCCGCCGCCGCCAATGCACGCGCGGATGCAGCCGAACGCGCCGCAGCAGCAGCGGCCGCCGATGCCCGTGCCGCCCGCGCGGCCGCAGTGGCCCCGCCCGAACCTGCCGCAACGACCGTGACGACGGAGACCGTGAAGACGGCGCCCGCCACGACGACCCGCAAAACAACGTCCGCGACGCGCAAGGCCGTGCGCAAGACGACATCCGCCCCCGCCCGCGCCACGGTGGTGGAAAAGACCACAACCACGGTCACGAACCGCTGACATCGGGGCAGGCGGCTTCGCACAATGTGCGGAACCGCCTGCGCACGTCGTCAATGCCTAGTGGAAGATTCCCACCGCACCCTCGGCCCAGAGCAGCAGCACGGCAAGGCCAAGCCCTGCCCCGGCCAAGGCGCGATGGCGGCGGTTTGAAAGCAGGCGGGACGCGATTTCATACAGCCCCATCGCCCCGATCAGGAGCAGGGCGGCAACGGCGAAATCGAAAGCTGTCCACTGGACCGCGCCGGTGAACTGCATCGCGACCAGCGGAGCCACCAAAATGGCAGCGATCACGGCCCATAAGATGGTCCGCACGGGGAGCCTGCCCTCAGCTTGTCCTGCCTTTTCCATCTGCATCGATCCCTCGACAATCCCACAGCCATTTTCCCATCACGGGCGCCAAGGGTCAATTGGGAAAGCGATTTGCCTGCCTGTGAACAGGGAAGCCGGCAAGCGCTCAGGCGGCCTTCCGATCGTAGGAACCCAGCGCCATCAGCGCGGCGTTGATCATTTGCCGGTGCGCGTCGCTGCCGCGCGTCACGTCCCACCATTGCTGGCCAGTGACGGAGCCATGGCTTTCCTGCCAGATTTTACTCGCCATCAGGTCGACTTCTTCTTCCGTCGGGCGGCGTTGTTCGGCGAAACACCTTATCAGCAGCTTGTGAAAGGCCTTGCTGTGAACAGGCTGGTCCAGCTTCATCGCATTCTCTCCAGCGCTCATTGTCCCGATATTATTTTGCTATCCAATCCGTCCAGGGCAGCACGCATAGGACCTATAGATCCTACCAAGCTTGTATAGACGGATTTCGGGGTGTAAAAATCTTCCACCTCTTCCAAGCAGAGGCGCGAAGTAATTCCGATATATAGTAATATTCAGATGCGCTTTCCGCGCCATCCAGGCATTTATTCGACATCCTCTCCAGCGATGATTGTTTCCTCATCTGCCATGGCCAAATTTCCATAGGGGAAGATTCGCGTCAAGCCGGATGCTTCCTAATAAATCTCAATATTGTTAATTTCCATTATCTCTCATCGGCCGCTTCCAACCGCCGCCTCACTCCAAGGGTGGAGGCAACCAGCTGAGGTCCTGCGCCAGCGGCCGGACCGGCACCCCGCTCAGCTTGCGGAGCGCGGGCATGTCAAGCAATTCGACCCTGTGTCCGCTGCGCCTGATCAGCCCCCTGTTTTCCAAGGCGCGGAACACCCGGTTCACATGAACGGAGGTCAGGCCCAATATGTCGCCGATATGCTCCTGCGTCAGCGGGTGGTCGAAGGTGCCTTCCATCCGGGGCGTGATCAGCTTCAGGCGGTCATGCAGGTGAAGCAGAAGCAAGGCCAGGCGGCATTCCGCCGATGTGCGGCCGATGGAACAGAGGCGATCCATCAATATCACCCGTTCCTGCTGCGCGCTGAGGAACAGCAGCGCGGCGAGACGCGGCGCGCGGGTGAACAGGCTTCCCAGTGCCGCATGGCTCATGGCGCGCAGCTTGACGGGCGTCAGCGCCGTCAGCGTTTCGGCCGCCCCCGCCAGCGCGATGCTGGGCGAGCCCATCATGTCGCCCGGCAGATGGACCTTCAATATCTGGCGGCTGCCGTCAGGCAGGGTCATGCTGCTCAGCACCCAGCCTTCGACCAGCAGGTAAACGGATTGCGGCCGATCACCCTCCCGCCTGATGGTGCGGTGGCGTTCGACCTGCTGGATCGGCCCGGCCAGGCCGACGAACAGGTCGAACTCGGCTGGCGTGGGGGACAGGAATTCGGATAACCGGGCCCGGGAATAGCCGAGCGGCGGTTGGTCATCGGATAACGCGCGCACGGAGCCTCGGAAAGAAATACCGTCCCGCCCTAGCAGACGCGGCGTGCCCCCTCTTTAAAGTAAGGCAAGAAGATAGATAATTAGCGCGCGACCGTCAGACCAAGCCATAATGTACGTGGCGTTCCAAGGTCGATCGATCCTCCGGCATTACGGGTCACCACCCGTTCGTCCCACAAATTCTCGCCCCGGGCCACGATCGAAATAGCGCGCGTAACGGGAATGCGGGCGAAAGCATCCAGAGTAAGGGCGTGGGGCAGCACGTCCGATTGCAGATCATCTTCATATTGTTTCGACACATAGCGCAGCGTGGCGGAGAGAGCCGCCTGCGGCGCGGGATTCCATGCGACGGTCGCGCTGGCGGCATGGCGCGGGCTTTGAGCGGGCGCGAGGCCGTCGAAATCCTGCCCCGGCGCATGAACCCTGCTGCGGCTGTAGGCATAGGAGGCGGAAAGCTGGAAATCGCCCGCCCGCGCGCTGGCGCTGAGTTCAATGCCCCTGGCGATGATGCGGTCGATATTGCGGCGTTCGCGCACGATGATCATGCGATCGCCGCTGACGCTCGAACTCACCGTCACATTGCCCACCGCATTGTCGAGCCGGTTGTAAAAGGCGGTGGCGGAAAGGGTGACGTCCGGCGCCGGAGTCAGTTCAAACCCCGCCTCGACCCCTTTCAACTTTTCATTTTCGAGAGCCGGATTGGCGCGCGTCGTCACCATCGACGCGGACGAAGCGATGACGAAGGGGCGGTAGAGTTCATTGAGCGTGGGCAGGCGAAAGCCCGTATAGGCCGCCCCGCGCACCGCGAGCGTGCCGCTCACCCGGAAGAGCGCGCCCGCCCGCCCGGAAAACTCCCAGCCCGACCGGTCGGGAAAGCTATCATCCGCTGCCCCCGCGCCCGCCGCGCGGAAGAAGCCGTCATGGATTTTCCAGCGGTCGGCTCGCACGCCGCCGGTCAGGACCAGGTCGCCAATCGTCCAGTCATCCTCGGCGAAAAGGCCCGCCGTCAGCTGCTTGCCCCCGGCATGGCGATGCGCGCTCGCCGCGCCGGTCATCGCATTATAGGCGTCCTCGAACATATCTCCGCTCGCCAGACGGCTGTCGACGCCGATCCGCAGCACATGGGCCGGGCCCACAGGAGGACGCAGTTCGATCTTGCCGCCCAGCCCCGTCGAAGGCGTGTTCCGCTGGTCGAGCGACGTGCGGAAAGGCGGGCTGGAGGAGATGACGATGTTCGAAAAATTGCGCGCTTGCAGATAGGCGAGCGCGTCCACCTGCCATGCCCCGCGCGACACATAGCGGATGCTGGCGTCCTGCCCCTCGCTCATGCTGTCGGCGCCCCGGAAGCGCAGCGTGCGTTCGTCCCGGAACAGCGTCGCGCGGAATTGCAATTCGGACGTGGCCGACAGCGGCGCGACGGCGCGCAGATTGGCGGACCAGCCATCATAGGCGGCTGGCACGGTCGCGGCGGTGCGCTGATCCTCCGGCGTGGTCTGGAAGCCGTCACCGCGATCCCACCGGCCCGACAGGGAGACGAGTCCTCCGCCCAGATCAGGGCTGTAGCTGGCCGACAGTTCCGTAGCGTCCCGGCTGCCGTAGAGGGCGCTGGCGGAGAAGACCGGAAGCTGATCGCGGGTCGCGCTTGCCAGTTCGATGGTGCCAGCGACAGCGCCCGCGCCGAACGCGCCCACCCCGCCGCCGCGCGTCACCCGGACGACAGACAGCCGGTCGGGCACAAGCGCGCTGAAGGGAATATAGCCGAAAAACGGGTCCGCCATGGGCACGCCGTCCAGCAGCACCAGCGTCCGGCTCGACGCATTGCCGCCAAGCGCGCGCAGGGTTGCTCCCTGGGCGGAGGGGTTGGCCGAACGGCTGTCGGACCGCCGGAACTGCTGGAACCCGGCGACGTCGCCCAGCACGCTTTCGATCCGCCCCGACGCGCTGTTCAGCAGCCGGTCGCGGTCGATCACCACCGATCCATAAGCGGGCGTTCCGGGGGGCAATGGCAGACCCGCGCCCGTCACGACGATCCTTGCCGGATCGGGATCGGCCTGCTGGCACAGGGCGGCGGAGGGACAAGCGAGCAGGATGATCGGAAGGGCCAGCGTCTTCATGACAGCGGCCCCTACATCGCCCCCTCGCCTGCGGCAACCATGCCGGCCGCCGGTGTCCGCCCCGGTCAAGCCAAGGCGGAGCCTTCCGCCTGCGCGATCAGCTTGTCGATGGTCAGCGGATAGTCCCTCAGGCGAATGCCCGTCGCGTTGTAGATGGCGTTGGCGATCGCCGCCCCCGCGCCGCAAATGCCCAGCTCTCCCACGCCCTTCGCCTTCATGGGCGAGCTTTTGTCGTCCAGTTCCTCCACGAACAGCACGTCCTGATCGGGGATGTCGGCATGCACCGGCACCAGATATTCCGCCATGTCATGGTTGACGAAGAAGCCGAAGCGCGTGTCGACATGCAGTTCCTCCATCAGCGCCGCGCCCGCGCCCATGGTCATCGCCCCGATCACCTGGCTGCGCGCGGATTTGGGGTTGAGGATGCGCCCGGCGGCGAACGCCCCGCCCATGCGGCGGATGCGGACTTCGGCCGTGTCCATGTCCACCGCGACTTCGCAGAAATGCGCGCCGAAGGTCGCCTGGGCATAGCGTTTGGTGAGGTCGCCAAATTCGATCTTGTCCTCTGCCCACAGACCATCCGGCCCGGCGAGCGCACCCAGCGCCTGCGACTGGTTGCCCATGCGCAGCAGCCCGTCGTCGAACGTCACCTCGTCAGCAGGAAAGCCCGCCTTTTCGGCAAGCTTCGCCCGCAGGGCGACGCACGCGGCATAGACGCCCGCGGTCGAACTGTTCCCGCCGAACTGCCCGCCGGACCCCGACGATACCGGAAAGCGGCTGTCGCCCAGGCGCACGGTCACCGCCTCCAGCGGCACGCCCAGCATTTCCGCCGCTGTCTGGCCGATGATCGTGTAGCTGCCGGTGCCGATGTCGGTCATGTCGGTTTCCACCGTCACATGGCCCTGCGCGTCCACTCCCACGCGCGCGCCCGACGCGACGACCAGATTGTTGCGGAAGGCCGCCGCCATGCCCATGCCCAGCAGCCAGCGCCCCTCGCGCCTTCGCCCCGGTTCCGGTTGCCGCTTGTCCCATCCGAAGCGCGCCGCGCCCTGACGCAGGCATTCGACGAACTTCCGGCTGGAAAAAGGACGTTGCGGTAACGCTTCCGGGTCATATTGCACATCGTTGCGGATGCGCAGTTCGACCGGATCGACCCCGCACGCCTCCGCCAGTTCGTCCATCGCCACTTCCAGCGCCAGCATCCCCACGGCCTCGCCCGGCGCGCGCATGGCATTCGCTTCGGGCAGGTCGAGCGTCGCCAGCCGGTGCGCGGTCCGGCGATGATCGCCGCGATAGAGCAGCCGCGTCTGCTGCGCCGCTGTTTCAGGGCTGCCGCCGGGCAGGTCGCCGGACCAGACCTCATGCGCGATGGCGTCGATCACGCCATCCTTGTCAGCGCCGATGCGGATGCGCTGGATGGTGGCCGACCGGTGAGTGGTATTGTTGGGGATTTGCGGCCGGGCGAGCGCGACCTTGACCGGCCGCCCCACGGCGCGCGCGCCAAGCGCCGCGAGCAGGGCATCGGCGCGCAGGAACAATTTCCCGCCAAAACCGCCACCCACATAAGGGGTGACGAGGCGGATCTTTTCCTTGGGAATCTTGAGCGTCTTCGCCATGTCGCTCACGCCCCAGGCGACCATCTGGTTGGATGTCCACAGCGTCAGCCGGTCGCCATTCCAGGCGGCGATGGTGGCATGGGGCTCCATCATCGCATGGCTCTGGTCCGGCGTGGTATAGCTCTGGTCGATCTTCACCGCTGCCTGTGCGAAGGCTGAATCGAAGTCACCGGCGCTCGTATCGGCGGAGCCGCCGAAGCCCGCCCTGGGCACGGCGGCCTTGTCCCGCTCCGCCGCCAGATCGAACCGCCCCTGTTCGGGCGCATAATCGATCCGCAGCAGCCGGGCCGCGTCGCGCGCATTTTCCAGCGTGTCTGCAATCACCAGCGCCACCGCCTGATCATAATGTTCGATCGCCGGGCCGCCCAGCAGATGGGCGGTGTTCATGTCGCCCTTGCCCAAAGGCCCCGCATTCTGATGCGTGACGATGCCAAGGACGCCGGGCGCTGCTTCGGCCGCCCTCAGGTCCATGGCGGCGATGCGTCCCTTGCCGATTGCCGATCCGACGATCCAGCCATAAGCGGCGTTGGGCGCGGCGTCATGGCGTTCATAGGCGTAGGGCGCGGTGCCCGTCACCTTGGCCGCGCCTTCGATACGGTCATGCGCGATGCCCACGACCCGGCCGCGATCGATGGGATTGGCGGTTGCTGGCGTGTCGAACTTCATGCCCGCGCCTCCTGACGGAAAATGGATGCAAGCGTTCGCGCGGTCAGCCCTTGCTTGAAGGCGTTCTGCGCCGTCGGCCGCGCTCCGGCCAGCGCGGCCTCGGCCACGGCCGATGGTCCTGCGGGGGCAGCGGCATCGGCGGCCTCGACCCGCCAAGGCCCGGGCGCGATGCCGCCAAAGGCAAAGCGCCCGCCGCCGTCCTTGCCCAGGATGGCCGCCACCGACACCAGCGCGAAGGCATAGGAGGAACGATCGCGAACCTTGCGATAAACATGCGTGCCGCCCACCGGCCTGGGCAAGGTGACGGCGGTGATGAGTTCACCGGGCTTTAGCGCATGTTCTACATGGGGCGTATCGCCCGGCAGCTTGTGAAAATCAGCGATCGGAATGGACCGGCGCGCGCCATCCGCCGCGATCGTTTCGACCTGAGCATCCAGCAGGCGCATCGCCACGGCCATATCAGACGGATGCTGCGCGATGCAGGCTTCGCTGGTGCCGATAATGGCAAGACCACGGTTGATGCCCTTCATCGCCGAGCAGCCGCTCCCCGGCTTCCGCTTGTTGCAGGGCATGCGCGTGTCGTAAAAATAGGGGCAGCGGGTGCGCTGGAGCAGGTTGCCTGCGGTCGTAGCCTTGTTGCGCAACTGCCCCGACGCGCCCGCCAGCAGCGCACGGCTCAACACCGCATAATCGCGCCGCACCCTCTTGTCGGCGGCGAGATCGCTGTTGCGCACCAGCGCGCCGATGCGAAGGCCGCCCTCCTGCGTCCCCTCGATCCTGTCGAGGCCGATATGGTTGACGTCGATCAGGTGCGTGGGCGTTTCGATCTGCAATTTCATCAGGTCGAGCAGGTTCGTGCCGCCCGCGATGAAGCGCGCGCCCTGCGTGCTGGCGGCTGCTTGCGCCGCTTCCTCCACGCTTGCCGCGCGGCTGTAGGTGAAGGGCTTCATGCCTTGCCCTTCCCGGCCGCGTCGCGGATCGCAGCAATGATGTTGGGATAGGCGGCGCACCGGCAGATATTGCCGCTCATCCGCTCGCGCAGTTCGGCGTCCGAAAATTCGACCTTGTCCAGGTCCTGGGTGACATGGCTGGGGACGCCCGCCGCGATCTCGTCCAGCATCGCCACGGCCGAACAGATCTGCCCAGGGGTGCAGTAACCGCATTGAAAGCCGTCATGGGTGATGAAGGCCTGTTGGATCGGGTGCAGCTTTTCCGGCGTGCCGATCCCTTCGATGGTCGTCACATGATCGCCCTCATGCATGACCGCCAGCGTCAGGCAGCTGTTGATCCGGCGGCCTTCGACGATGACCGTGCAGGCCCCGCACTGCCCATGGTCGCAGCCCTTTTTGGTGCCGGTCAGGTGCAGATGTTCCCGCAAGGCGTCCAGCAAGCTGGTGCGCGGGTCGAGTTGAAGATGCACTTCCCGGCCGTTCACGGTGAGTTCGACGGCGTTCATGCCTGCTCCTTCGCTTGATCGCGGCATATTGGGTGACGCACCATGCGCCGTGCCCATCGCAGGGAAAGCAACCGCCACAGCGCCGCTGCCCCGCAGCAGCCCCCGGCGGGTCAGGTGACCGGATGACATATTCTCTTCCTCCTGCACGCCTCAGGCCATTACGAAGCAAGGCCCCGGATGATCCCGTTCGCGCGAATAATTAGGTGCGCTGCCCGCATTCTAGCAGGCAGTCATGATCCGCCAAGCTCTCGAAGGCGGTCCATGCAGCGGCAAACCGTTTCCCAGGAAATTTTGCCCAGAAAATTTGCGCTGCCTCCAATTCTCCCCTTGCCCAGGCGCAGAACCGCTGCTAGTTGCCCGCCTCACCCGCCGAGAGGGACACATCCTCCGGCCGCCAGAGCGGGCGTAGCTCAGGGGTAGAGCACAACCTTGCCAAGGTTGGGGTCGAGGGTTCGAATCCCTTCGCCCGCTCCAGATTTTCAATTGCTTAGATATGCTTTTCGTCAGCAAGCATTTGATACCCTACTACATCTCCATTTGTTGGCTTTCTGACGCGCATCGCCGATAAAAAGCCGCGTAAGTTCGGCGGCGCGCATGCGCACGCTGTGTCAATCCTGAACCGGCAACTCGGCAGAGAGCTCCCTACGTGACCGGGGCGTCAAGCTACCCGAGCGGATAGGCTTCAAACGCACGGCCTTAGCCGTGGCTCGGAAGCTCACCGTTGTCATGCCGCCATGCTGAAATCGGGCGAATTCTTCGATAGGAACGCAAGCGCTCCGGCGTAGCAACGCGACCAGCAAGCAACTGGCCAGCGAATTCGTCCCTGCTGCGATATGGGCTGAACCATCCCGCTTGACGGAATGCACCGGATTCCACCGAGCGCGCCGCCCGCATAGGGAGGTTCCGTCCTACGAAGACCGACCGTGCGACGGCCCATACCGACAGCGAAGACGACCCTGAACCCGGCATACGGTCAGTACAAAATCTGCTCACATGAACCGCGCGATTAGACGACCCCGTGAAAACTCATGCCATGGTTCCGATCGTGCGACGGAACCGCAACAGTGCCACGGCGAAAAACGCCGCGCCGATCACCGCAATTGCGAAAAACTGCGGCCATACAACGTCAAGACCGGCGCCCCGATACAGGATCGCCTGCCCCATCTTCACAAAGTGGGTCGTCGGCGCGGCGAGCATGATCGTCTGGACGAAATCCGGCATGCTCTCGCGCGGGGTCATGCCGCCCGACAGCATCTGGAGCGGCATCAGCACCAGCATCAGGAGCAGGCCGAACTGGGGCATCGACCGCGCGGCGGTGCCCATGAAGATGCCGATCGATGTCGTCGCGAACAAATGGAGGCAGGCTCCCCCAAGGAACAGCGCGACCGAGCCTTCGATGGGCACATGCAGCAGGCCCCGGACAATGAATGTCAGCGAGAAAGCGCAGGCCGCCAGCACCACCAGCCCCATCGCCCAGACCTTGCTCGCCATGATTTCGAAAGGCGTCACCGGCATGACCAGAAGATGCTCGATCGTGCCGTGCTCGCGCTCGCGGATCAGTGCCGCTCCGGTCAACACGATCGACAGCATGGTGACGTTGTTGATGATCTCCATCAGCGAGCCGAACCAGCTTTGCGCAAGTGTCGGATTGAAGCGCGCGCGCAGGGCTAGGTCGACGGGCAGGGGCGCGGTGGCGCGCGTCCCGGCCATGAATTCGGACACCTCGCCCTGGACGATCTGCTGGATATAGCCGCCGCCGGTGAACGCCTGGCTCATCCGCGTCGCATCGATGTTGAGTTGAACGCTGGGCCGGCGGCCCGCCAGCACGTCCCGCTGGAAATCGGGTGGAATATCGAGTGCGAAGGTGAAGCGCCCGGCGTCCATGCCCTTGTCGACCTCGCTCAACCCCACCAGCGAGGGCTGGCTGAAGTGCGGCGGGTAGAAGGCGCTGGTGATCCGGTTCGACAGCGGCGACTGATCCTCGTCGACGATCGCGATCGGGGCTTTGTTCAGCGTTTCCGGCATGCCGGTGGCCGAGATGTAGATGTTGAACGTGAAGGTGAACAGGATCAGGAACAGCATCATCGGATCGCGCAGCAGGCTGCGCAGTTCCTTGATGCCGAGCCGGTAGATATTGGCGGCGTGCTCCACGGCCTAGCTCTCCTGCTTGCGCAGCAGGGCCGCGCAGACGAGCATGATGGCCGGATAGGAAATCGCCAGTGCGGCCAGTTCGCCGCTCAGATCGGCGAAGCCCAGTCCCTTGGAGAAAACCCCCCGGCAGATGGTGACGAACTGGGTCGTGGGGAAGATCGTGCCGATGATCCGGCCCGCACCCTCCAGCGAGGAGATGGGATTGATGAGCCCGGAAAACTGGATCGCTGGCAGGATCGTGCCGACAGCGGTTGCGAACAGCGCGGCGATCTGGCTGCGCATGAAGGTGGAGAACAGAAGCCCCATCGCTGTCGCCGACAGAATATACAGGAATGCGCCCGCGGTCATCGTGGCGAGGTTGCCGGTGATCGGCACGCGGAACATCACGATCGCCATGAGAACCAGGAGGACATAGTTCAGCATGGCGAGGGCCACATAGGGAAGTTGCTTGCCGAGAAGGAATTCCAGCCGGCTGATCGGCGTCACATAGAAATTGATGATCGACCCCAGTTCCTTTTCCCGAACGACGCTGAGCGCGGTCAGGATCGCGGGGAACAGGAGCAACAGGATCGGGATCACCGCCGGCGCGATCGCGACAAGGCTTCGCACGTCGGGATTGTAGCGGTAGCGCAGTTCGACATCGACCAGACCCGACGCCGGACGCTCACCAAGTTCCTGAACCGCAAGGTCGCTGAGCCACTGCCCGTGCATGGCCTGAAGATAGCCCTGCACCGTCTCGGCCCGCTGCGGCATCGCGCCGTCCATCCATACGCCGATCTCGGACGGGATGCCGCGCCGCACGTCGCGCGCGAAATTGGGCGGAATCTCGATCGCGACGCTCAGTTCCCCCGACCGCATCCGCTTGTCCAGCTGGGCATAGTCGGTGATCTCCCGCCGCTCGACGAAATAGCGGGAGCCGGCGAGGTTCAGGGCATAGTTCCGGCTAATCGTGGTGTCGTCACGGTCGAGGACGGCGAACGGCAGGTTCTCGACATCCATGCTGATCCCATAGCCCATGATGAACATGAGGATGACGCTGCCCAGCAGGGCCAGGGTCGCGCGGATCGGGTCGCGCTGTAATTCCAGGGCCTCGCGCCTGGCATAGCTCATCATGCGTCGCTGGCTGAACCAGCCGGACAGGCTGTCGTGCGCCGGCGCGTTGCCGTCCGTGATTCCCGACTTGCTGTCTGTCACGGAGGCTGGGCGGCTATCTGCATCGCCGGTCGCCTCTTTGAGGCAATCGATAAACGCGTCTTCGAGGCTGGCGCTGCCGCGCTGCGCGACAATGGCGTCGGGCGTGTCGGAAACCAGAACCTTGCCGGCGTGCATCAGCGAAATCCGGTCGCACCGCTCGGCCTCGTTCATGAAGTGCGTGGAGATGAAGATCGTCACCCTGTCCTTGCGCGACAGGTCGATCATCATCTGCCAGAACTGATCGCGCGCGATCGGATCGACGCCAGAGGTCGGCTCGTCCAGGATCAGCATCTCGGGCTTGTGGATCATCGCCACCGCAAGGCTGAGGCGCTGGCGCTGTCCGAGCGGCAATGCATCGGGCAATGCGTCCATGATCCCGGCAAGATCGAAACGCGCCTCCATCTCCGCGACCCGCGCGGGAATGTCCGCCTCAGGCACATGGAAAAGCTGCGCGTGTAGTTCGAGATTCTGCCGGACGGTCAGTTCGGAATAGAGCGAAAACGCCTGGCTCATATATCCGACGCGTCGACGCGTCGCCATATCGTCATTCTCGACCGGGCGCCCGAACAGCCATGCCTGACCTTCGCTGGCCTGCAACAGGCCGGTCAGCATCTTCATCGTCGTCGATTTGCCACACCCGTTGGACCCGAGAAATCCAAAGATCTCACCGCGTTCGATGCGGAAATCGACATGATCGACGGCGGTGAAGTCGCCGAACCGCATGGTGAGGCCCTTTGCCTCGATGGCGATCTCGGCCGCTTCCTCCTGCCCGCGCGGGGGAATGGTGACGGCCCGGTGCCCCTTGCGGCGTTCGTCGGGCAATAGCGCGATGAACGCGCGTTCCAGCGTCGTTTCGCCAGTACGTGCGTAGAAGTCGGCGGGACTGCCAGTGGCAAGTATCTTGCCCGCGTCCATCGCGACCAGCCAGTCGAAACGGGCGGCCTCCTCCATATAAGCGGTGGCGACAAGCACGCTCATGTCGGGTCGATCGGCCCGGATCGCGTCGATGAGATCCCAGAACTGGGCGCGTGACAACGGATCGACACCGGTTGTCGGTTCGTCCAGCAGCAGGAAATCGGGATCGTGGATCAGCGCGCAGCACAGGCCCAGCTTCTGCTTCATCCCGCCCGACAACTTGCCCGCCGGGCGTTTTCGGAATGGGGAGAGGCCCGTGCTGCGGGTCAGCCGGGTGATCCGGCGCTCCCGCTCGGCGGCGTCCTGGCCGAACAGCCGGCCGAAAAACTCCAGATTCTCGTCGATGGAGAGTGTCGGATAGAGGTTCTTACCCAATCCCTGCGGCATATAGGCGATGCGGGGGCAGACCGCTTCGCGATGCGCCGCATCGGCCATGTCGCCGCCCAGCACCTCGACATGGCCCTCATGGATATGACGCGCGCCCGCGATCAGCGAGAACAGGCTCGATTTGCCCACGCCGTCCGGCCCGATCAGGGCAACCATCCGCCCGGCCGGTATGTCGAGGTCTATGCCGTCGAGCGCGATACTCTTGCCATAGCGGAGGCCGACACCCGACAGCCTGACGACCGGCTGAGGCGCTTCGCTGCTCATCGTGGCACGTTGACGGCCAGGTTGGCAGGCCAGTCGGTGCCGGGATCGATGCGGATATAGGCCATGCCCGGAAGGCCGGTCTTCACATGCGAGATATATTTTTGCAGCAGCGCCCGGTCGATACGCGCCTTCACGCGGAACATCAGCTTCTGCCGTTCGCTCGCGGTCTCCACCGTCTTGGGTGTGAATTGGGCGACATCGGCAACGAAACTGACTTTGGCGGGCACGACGTAGCCGGGCGCGGCGTCAAGGACGATGCGCACATCGTCGCCCAGCGCCACCTTGCCCGCCACAGTTTCAGGCAGAAAAAAGGTCATGTAGACATCACCCAGATCGACGAGGTTGAGGACCCGGCCGCCACCAGCCACGACCTCGCCCGGCTGCGCCATCCGATACTGGACGCGGCCTGCCCTGGGCGCCTTGAGATCACTGTCCCGGACGTCGGCCTCGATCCGCTGGATGGTAGCGCGTACCGCATCGACCTGAGAGCGCGCGCCGATTACCTGATTGCGCGCCGTGGTGATCGCGGCATCGACGGCGGCAAGCTGCGCGCGCGCAGCCTCGACCGCGGCGGCGGCGCCCTCGACCTGCGCCTCATCGTCGTCGCGTTCCTGCACTGCGGTCGCGCCTTCCCGCGCCAGGGTGGTTGAACGAGTGAGGCGCTTGCGCGCGGCGTTGAGTTCCGCTTCGCGCTGCCGCACGGCGGCCTGTGCGGCGGCGCGGTTGCTCTGCTGCTGGGCGACCTGGCTCTCGGCGATCTGGATACCATTCAACGCTTGCGCGAGTTGGGCCTCGGCTTCGGCCTTTTGCGCGACGAGCGTATCCGTATCCATATGGGCGACGACCTGCCCGGCCCTCACGAATGCCCCTTCGTCGACCAATATGTCGCGAATGCGTCCCGGCGACTTTGCCGAGACATCAATCTCGACACCTTCCACGCGGCCGTTGCCGCCGATGATCCCCGGCGGCAGACTGGCGGGTTTGAGGACTTGCCAGAGGCCGAAGCCCGCGACGATGACCACAGCCGCTATCAGGCCGCGAACGATCCAGCGCTTGCGGGATATTGCTGTCATTTCTGGTCGGCTCCGGTCGGCTGAGTGTTGGGCGAATTGTTGAAGGGCGGCGCACCGGCAAAGCCGCCGCCCAGAGCCGCATAAAGCGCGACCGCGCTTGCCAGATGGGCGCGGCGCAGCTGCACCAGCGTCTGTTCGGTGTCGAAGAGACCGCGTTGCGCGTCCAGCACCTCCAGATAGGCGGAACGGCCATTTTCGAATCGAAGCTGCGCGAGCCGCCCGCGCTCGCGGGCCGCGCGCAGCATGGTCCGGGTGGTGGCGATCTGAAGGCCGAGCTGACGCCGCCGGACCAGCGCATCCGACACGTCTCGAAAGGCGGCCTGCACGGCCTGCTCATATTCGGCGACCGCGCGCACCTGTCGCGCCTTGGCGACGTCCAGATTGCCCTTGAGGCGGCCCGCATTGAAAATCGGCAAGGTGATCGCAGGGCTGAAGCTCCACGACCGGCTCCCGCTCGCGAACAGCCCATCGAGATCGGTGCTGGTCGAACCGAAGGCCCCGGTCAGACGGATGTTGGGGAAAAAGGCCGCGCGTGCCGCGCCGATATCCGCATTGGCGGCGTGCAGCGCATACTCTGCTGCAACAATATCCGGCCGGTTCACCAGTAGATCGGAGGGTAAACCGGGCGGCAAATCCACGTCCGGCACGGCGTCCGCGAGGCGCCGCGGTCCGGGCGCGATCTCCACAGGCCCGCCGATCAGCAGCTGGAGCGCGTTGAGATTGACCTGCCGATCCTGATCCAGCCCCTGAAGAACGGCCTGCGCCTGCGCCAGCAGGATCTCGGCCTGCGCCAGGTCCAGCCTGCTGCCCGAGCCGACCTCATAGCGGCGGCGCAGGATGCGCAACGACTCCTCGCGGGTGGCGATCGTCTGCCGCGCGAGTACCCCGCGCTCCTCATATTCGCGCTCGAGCAGATAGCCGTTGGCCACCTGCGCGACGAGATCGGTCGCGACGGCGCGGCGGGATTCCTCGGTCGCGAGATACCGGTCGCGGGCGGCATCGCCGAGGCTGCGCAAACGGCCCCAGAAGTCGATCTCCCACTGCGCGCTGAGTTGCGCCGTGACCTGCTTGATATCATAGCTCTGCGCGCCCGCGCCTGGCAGGTTCAGCAGCGAACGTCCCCGGTTGCCGGACAGCCCCGCGTCGAGTTCGGGGTAGAGCGGCGCGCCTTCGATACGCCAGGCGGCGCGCGCTTCGGCGACGCGGGCGGCGGCGATGCGGATATCGCGATTATTGGCGAGCGCCGCCTCGATCAGGCGGCGAAGCTCCTCGTCCCGAAAGAAATCGCGCCATCCGGTCCGCGCGATCGACGATGCATCGGCGCCGGGGTCGGCAACGAAGTGCTCCGGCACCGGTTGCGCTGGCCGAACATGCGATGGGGCGAAAGAGCAGCCGCTCGACGCGAGCAACGCAGACAGGAACATCCATCGTCGTGGCAACACGAAATCATTCCCTTTTTCTAATTGCCGCGAGACCGCATTGATGCGTCGAAGGCAGATGGCCTGTGATCTTTTCTGTTTTTCGCGTTTCGCTCACTCTTCAGAACCGTGATGCTGCGCGACACGGCAGGCCGCCTCCGGCCGGATTCCTTTTGTTATGACGCCGATCCCCGTTCCGCCGGGGAAGCACCCAGCCACTTCGTCGTTCCCATGAGAGGTCGAGGCGACAGAATATCCGGCGTCGAGGAAACCGGCGCGCGATCCCACACGTTTCTCCGGCGACAATGCGATGCCCATGGGAAGTCATCCGATAGCAACTGGAACAGGCTCATGCCTTCGCTCCGGCGTCCTCTTCCGGCTATACGTATCTTTACCGATGGTATCGTATTGTGCCGATGTGACCCTTTCAAGAACGAAATGCATTACACTATTATGGAATGCGGGAGATGGCGTTAAAAAAAGGAGGGGAAGCTGACGATCATGGAGAGTGGCACGGCTAATAATGGCGCCAACGCACAGAAGTCGCGCGGTGGCCGTCCTCGCCAGGAGGTCGCGACGCGTCTTGCGAGCCACATTCTCGATGTCGCGCTTGAGCAGTTTCTCGCCCGCGGCGTTGAACGTGTCAGCATGGACGAGATTGCCGCACGGGCCGGAACCACCAAACGCACGCTCTATTCACGCTATGGATCGAAAACCGGCCTGCTCGTGGCGGTCGTCCAATGGGGGATAGCAATGCACATGCGGCCAGTCGCCGGGGCGATACCGCAGGGGACGGTGCGCGAGCGCCTTGTCCACGTGGCGCGGCGCATGCTGGATTTATCCCTGAAACCCGAAATCATCGGCCTTGAACAACTGGCCAGGCAGGCGGCGGCACAGGACATCGAGATTCCGGGTGGCCGGCTCACATTGTCTTCGCAGACGGGAGTGGAACTGATTCAGGGCATCCTGGATGAAGGAAGCGCGGCGGGGAGCGTCCACGTCACCGATACGCACTTCGCTGCTGCGTTCCTGCTGGACGCGCTCGTGATCGTTCCTCGAGCCCGCATCCTCTGGAAGCAATTCGAGAATAAGCCCAGGACGAAAATGGAATATATGGAGCGCACGCTTGATCTTCTGGCTTCAGGCATGCCGTTCTTGAGCCCCTGAGGCGAAGCGAAAGGAGGCATGGCATCCGTCCGCTGCCCGCCCACCTTTTTGGGCAGCTGCGACATCGCTTGAACTCGCGGTCATCACGCGGCAATATAATACTATCAGTATAGTTACGGATGGTGCCCGTTCTTCCGCGCTGTCAACCAGCAGGCTGTCGAGGCAGCCCCGACGATTGGGCTGGCTCCGAACGGAGAGGATACTGGCGAGGCCTTGCGGCAAGTGAAGGAGGAAGGCTCTCCATGTCCCGTATCGCGTTCATCACCGGCGGCGTCAGTGGCATCGGCGCAGCGACGGCCAAGCTGTTAAAGGCATCGGGCTATACCGTTGCAGTCAACTTTTTCGGCAACGACGAGGAAGCGCGGCGCTTCATCGCGGAGACCGGCATTCCGGCATATGACTGGAACGTCGCGGATTTCGCGGCATGCCAGGAAGGGGTCGCGAAAGTCGCCGCCGACATCGGCCCGATCGAAATTCTCGTCAACAATGCCGGAATCACGCAGGATTCGACGCTGCATAAGATGACCGAGGCGCAATGGCGCAACGTGATCGACGTCGACCTCGGCGGATGCTTCAATATGAGCCGCGCGGTGATCGAGGGGATGCGCGAGCGCCGCTTCGGGCGGATCGTCAATGTCAGTTCCGTCAACGCCCTGTCCGGACAGTTCGGACAGACGAACTATGCTGCCGCCAAGGCCGGGATGATCGGTTTTACCAAGGCATTGGCGCTCGAAGGCGCAACGCGCAACATCACCGCCAACGCCGTCGCACCGGGCTACACCAACACCGGCATGGTCGCCGCGGTGCCTGGGGATGCGGTGAAGGCGGTGCTGGCGGCGGTGCCTATGGGGCGGCTGGGCACGCCTGATGAAATCGCGCGCGGGGTGCTGTTCCTTGTCGCGGACGAGTCCGGTTTCATCTCGGGCGAGACGCTCTCGATCAACGGCGCGAAATACATGGCCTGAGGCGGAAGGGCTTCGGGTCGTCGGTATGTGAGTTCGTGCAACATAGGCGTGGCGGACAGGAGGTTGACCGTGGATGATGTGACAAGCCGGACGCCGGACCCGCTGGACGGTATAGCCGAAACGCTGGACCGGGCGGCCAGCGCCGCGATCGCCCAACTCACTTCGGGCATATCGCCGGTAACAATGATGCAGTCCTGGTTCGACTGGGGACTGCACCTCGCCTGCGCGCCGGGCAAGCAGCTCCAGCTCGGGGCGAAGGCGGCACGCAAATATGCACGGCTGGCCGATTATGCCGTCCATCGATCCCTGTCCGAGGATTGCCCGCCAGCGATAACGCCCTTGCCTCAGGACCGTCGCTTTTCCGACCCGGCCTGGCAAAAGCCGCCTTTCGACATCATCGCTCAAGCATTTCTGCTGAACCAGCAATGGTGGCACGCCGCCACGACCGGCCTCCGCGGCGTGACCAGGCATCATGAAGGGGTGATCGAGTTCACAGTACGCCAGTTGCTCGACGTGGCCGCGCCGACCAACTTCTTCGCGACCAATCCCGTCCTGCAACAGCGGATATTCGAAACGGGCGGCAAATGCCTCATCGACGGCATGCGCAACCTGCTGGAAGATATGCAGCGAGCCGTGCGCGGCGTGCCCCCGGCCGGCGCGGAGGATTATCAGGTGGGCGGCAATGTCGCCGTCACACCCGGCAAGATCGTCTATCGCAACCGACTGATGGAACTGATCCAATATGCGCCGACGACCGACAAGGTCCGGCCTGAGCCGGTGCTGATCGTGCCGGCCTGGATCATGAAATATTATATTCTCGATCTTTCGCCGGAAAATTCGCTGGTCCGCTGGTTGAGAGACCAGGGCTTCACGGTATTCATGATCTCCTGGCACAATCCGGGAAGCGCCGATCGCGATCTCGACATGGAAGCCTATAGGCGGCTTGGCCCTGCGGCGGCGCTCGACGCGGTGTCGGCGATCACCGGTGCGACGCAGATTCACAGCGTCGGTTACTGCCTTGGCGGCACGCTCCTTTCGATCGCGGCGGCGGCGATGGCGCGCGCGGGCGACGACAAGCTGGCGAGCGTCACCCTGTTCGCGGCGCAGACCGAATTTTCCGAACCGGGGGAATTGGGGCTGTTCATCGACGAGGCGCAGCTCAATCTGCTGGAGAACATGATGTGGAGCCGGGGCTATCTCGATAGCAGCCAGATGGGCGGCGCGTTCCAGATCCTGCGCTCGAACGATCTCGTCTGGTCGCGTCTGCTCACCACCTATCTGATGGGTGAGCGCGAGCCGATGAACGACCTCATGGCCTGGAATGCCGATGGTACGCGCATGCCCTATGCGATGCACAGCCAATATCTGCGCACCCTGTTCCTGGACGACGATCTGGCCGAGGGCCGCTATCGGGTCGATGGCCGCACCATTAGCCTTTCGGGCCTGCGCAAGCCGATGTTCGTCGTCGGAACGGAGCGCGATCATGTCGCGCCATGGCGTTCGGTGCATAAGATTCACTGGCTGACCGGCGCGGAGATCTGTTTCGTGCTCACCAGTGGCGGGCACAATGCCGGCATTGTCTCCGAACCGGGGCATCCGCGCCGTAGCTACCATATCCTGACACGCGAGACGGACGGCATGGCGCTCGACCCGGACGAATGGCTGAGCCATGCCGAAAAGCGGGAGGGAAGCTGGTGGATCGCCTGGGGCGAATGGCTTGCCGCCCACTCGGGCGATCCTGTCTCACCGCCGTCCATGGGCGCGCCCGACAAGGGATACACACCCATCGCCGATGCGCCGGGCCATTATGTGCTGGAGCATTGAGCGATGGCGGATGAAGCGATGCTTGAAAACCGCACCTTCGACGAAATCGCCATTGGTGACAGCGCCAGCCTTTCGCGTACGCTCGGCCAGCGGGACATCCAGCTCTTTGCGCTGGCTTCCGGTGACGTCAATCCGGCGCATCTGGACCCCGATTTCGCGGCGTCGGACATGTTCCACCGGGTCATTGCGCACGGCTTATGGGGCGGGGGCCTTATTTCGGCTGTGCTGGGCACACAGCTTCCGGGGCCCGGCACCATCTATCTTGACCAGAGCCTCCGCTTCCTCCGGCCGGTCGGTCTTGGAGACACGATCACCGCGCGGGTGACCGTGAAGGAAAAGAAGCCCGATCATCGCATCGTCATCCTCGACTGCCGTTGCACCAACCAGAAGGGCGAAGAGGTGATTGCGGGCGACGCGGTGGTGAAAGCGCCGGTCGAGAAGGTCCGGCGGCCAGCCGTTGCGCTGCCTGACATACTGCTTTCCGACCATGACGGCTATCATCGGCTCCTGAAAGCGGCCCAGGGTGGCGATCCGATCCCCACGGCCATCGCGCATCCGTCCAGCGCCGCGGCGATCATGGCGGTCGTGGAGGCGGTCGAGGCCGGATTGATCGCTCCCATTCTCGTCGGGCCCGAACCGCGCATCCGCAGCGCCGCTCAGGAGGCCGGCGCGGATATTTCCGCCCTTCGTATCGTGCCCGCGCCGCATAGCCATGCCGCCGCAGCGCAGGCGGTCGCGCTGATTCGATCGGGTGAAGCGCGGCTGCTGATGAAGGGCTCGCTCCACACCGACGAATTGATGGGCGCGGTGGTCGCGCGGGAGACAGGGCTGAGGACCGAACGACGGGTCAGCCACGCCTATCTCATGGACGTGCCCGGCCATCCCGCCCCGCTGATCATCACCGACGCAGCGATCAACATCGCGCCGGGGCTGAAGGAAAAAGCGGATATTATCCGCAACGCCATCGACCTGGCGCATGTCATCGGCATCGAATGCCCGCGCGTCGCCATTCTCTCGGCGGTCGAGACGATCAATCCCTCGATCGCCTCCACGCTCGATGCCGCCGCGCTGTGCAAGATGGCGGATCGTGGCCAGATCGCGGGCGGCCTGCTCGACGGCCCGCTCGCGTTCGACAATGCCATCAGCGAAGCCGCCGCCAGGGAAAAGGGCATTGTGTCACCCGTCGCGGGCAAGGCCGAAATCCTCGTCGTGCCCAATCTGGAAGCCGGGAACATGCTCGCCAAGCAGCTGACTTTCCTGGGCGGTGCCGACGCGGCGGGCATCGTGCTGGGCGCGCGCGTGCCGATCATCCTGACGAGCCGGGCGGACAGTCTGCGCACGCGGCTTGCCTCCTGCGCGGTTGCCACACTTCTGGCGCGTGCGGGCACCAGGGCGGCGCCGGGGTTGCCGGCATGAGCCGTGCGATCGTCAGCCTCAATTCCGGCTCATCCAGCATCAAGTTCGGCCTTTATGCATTGGAACCCGGCGGCCCCGTTCACAAGGCCGGCGGCAAGCTGGAGGGCATCGGCACCGCCCCGCGCCTCATGATACGGGACGATGACGGCACCGTAC
This sequence comes from Sphingobium sp. DC-2, assembly GCF_000722555.1. NCBI lineage: Bacteria > Pseudomonadati > Pseudomonadota > Alphaproteobacteria > Sphingomonadales > Sphingobiaceae > Sphingobium > Sphingobium sp. DC-2. Next base: position 41,057 of record NZ_JNAC01000041.1, read on the forward strand.
TGATCCAGCGCGACTGGCCCGGCGGAGCTTCGCTGACGCATGAGCAGTTGCTGGACGTCCTTTACGACTGGGCCGACACGCATTTGACCGGATATGAGATTGCGGCGGTGGGACACCGGGTGGTCCATGGCGGGCGCAAATTCCGGCACCCCGTGCGGGTCGATGCCGCGCTGCTCTCCGAACTTGAGGCGTTCTGTTCGCTTGCGCCGCTCCACCAGCCGCACAACCTGGCCGCCATTCGCGAGATCGCGCGCAAATCGCCCGGTTTGCTGCAAGTCGCCTGTTTCGACACGGCCTTTCACCATGACATGCCTGAAGTCGCCGCCCGCATGGCGTTGCCGCGTGCCTATGCCGAACGGGGATTTCGGCGCTATGGCTTCCATGGCCTGTCCTACGAATATATCGCGCGCAAGCTGGCCGAACTGGCCCCGGCGCTGGCGCGCGGGCGTGTGATCGCGGCGCATCTGGGCAATGGCGCCAGCATGTGCGCCATGCGGGAAGGCCGCAGCATCGACACCACCATGGGCTTCACCGCGCTCGACGGCCTGATGATGGGAACGCGCAGCGGGTCGCTCGATCCCGGCGTCATCGTGCACCTCCAGCTTCAGGAAGGCATGAGCGCGCAGGACGTCGAATCCCTGCTCTATCGCCAGTCGGGCCTGCTGGGCGTATCGGGCGTGTCCAGCGACATGCGCGCGCTGCACGACAGCAAGGATCCCCATGCCCGCGAAGCGATCGAACTTTTCGTCTGGCGGGCCGCACGTCATGCAGGCGCGTTGATGAGCGCTTTGGAAGGGCTGGACGGCCTGGTCTTCACAGCAGGGATTGGTGAGAACGATCCCCGCATCCGTGCCGCGATTTGCGAACGGCTCGCCTGGGCTGGCGTTGTCCTCGACGCTCAGGCCAACGCCAGCAACGCGCCGGTCATCAGTTCCCCGGACAGTCGTATCGCTGTCCGGGTGATCCCGACCGACGAGGAACGCATGATCGCGCTTCACACATCCGCCATTTTGGAAAATCGGGAAGGAGAAGCGGCGTGAAACCGCTGGTGGATCTTTCGGGCAAACGTGGGCTCGTCATCGGCATTGCCAATGACCACAGCATCGCGGCGGGATGCGCCCGTGCCTTTCGCCAGTGCGGCGCGCGCATTGCCGCGACCTATCTTAATGAGAAGGCGAAGGCGTAGGTGGAGCCGGTCACGACCGCCTTGGGCGCCATCATACCCTGATGGGATCCGTAACGCTATCCGGCGTCCAGAGAAGCAAGCTTCCGAAAAAGCCGGCACCGGCGGCTGTCGGTGCCGATCTCAGAAACAAAAAAGGAATATGTACATGAAAATCATGGCTCATGGCTGGACACTCGCCCTCACATTGCTCGTTGGCGGCCTCGGAAGCATGACGGCTCAGGCGCAGGATGGCGATCATGTAACGCTGGGCGTGGGCGTCGCGGCTGTACCGGAATTTGAAGGCTCCAAGGGCTATCGGGTCCTCCCAATTCCACTGCTTGACGTGCGGGCCGGCCAGTTTTTCGCCAGCCTCGGAGACGGCATCGGCGTTCATGTCGTCGACACGCCGACGTTGAAGCTTGGCGGCAGCGTCACTTACGTTCGGGGCTATCGACGCCGCGACGTGCCAGAAGGTATCGACAGGTTGTCCGATGCGGCAGGCGCTCGCCTCTTCACGTCCCTCCGATTGGGAGGCGCGATCGCCACCGTAGGAGCAACGCGCGTGATCGGTGGCGGAACCCGCGGCACCATCGCGGATGCGCGGCTATCCTATCCCGTTCAGACCGCGGAACGGGTCACGATCATCCCGACGCTCGCCACCAGTTGGGCCGATGACAAGCATATGCGCCGCTACTTTGGAGTGACGCCCTCGGAAGCGGCGGCATCGGGCTTTGCCGCTTATCGTCCGTCGGGCGGTTTCAAGGACGTGTCCGCTATCGTTACCGCCAATTACCGTCTTGCCGGCGGCCTCAATATCGCTGGATCGGCGGGAGTCACACGGCTGTTCGACAAGGCGGCCGACAGCCCCTTCGTCGAGCGCCGCTGGCAACCGGCCGGATTCGTCGGCATCGCCTATAGCTTTTGAGATCAAGCACGCATCCGAGGACACTCAAGGTGAAATGCTCCAGGAAGCGTACTTCGCAAATGCGATCACAACATTACACGACCTCGCAAGCCTGCATCCAGCGACGGGACCCCGTCAAACGCCGTCCTTCTACTTGCCTGCGCCAATCACATAGCGCTCCCTTATCATCCGCGAATGAGGCGGAGGCTGCGGCGGCGAGCGAGCAGCAAGCCACCAGCGCCCAGGGCAAAAAGTGCCCAGGCCGGACCCTCAGGGACTGGCGTCCCGCCCGAACTTCCCCCTGGCGGCGTAGCAGGCGGATTGTAGTTGCCCGCATAGGTGCCCAGATGCATTTCGCCATCCTGGACAAGACTTCCGAATACGGCTGATCCCTGGATATAGTTGCTGGTATGCGCCGACGCCCAGGGAGCGAGAACCGAGCCGCCCCAGCTGGTCGTCAGATCCAAAGCCTGCGCATCCGCGAAATTCCAGATGAGATGCTCGCCTAGCCCTGCGGTGCCGCCCAGAAAGTTGTCGTTGAGGTTGATCGTTGCCCCGCTGACATTGACGATCGCCGTGTCCGCGCCGTTCAGGTTGAAGGCGATCTCTCCTATGGAATTGAGATCCGCCGCGCTGATCGAAAAGACCGCGAGCCCGTCCGCATTGGGAGTAGCGTTGAAGGTTGCGCGGTTGCCGGTGATATCCACCTGGCTGTTGGCCGAAAGGCCGTTCAGCGTAGCCGACAATTCCTTCATACTGCCGGCGATCGTGCTCCCTTGTGCAGCCAGAGCGCTCGCAAATCCAGGATCGGACGCGGCAAGGCCGGACTGAACGACATTCTGATTGACATTGGTGTTGGCAATCGAGCCGCCGACCTTGACCGTTTGCGACGGGCCGTTGAGATTGAACCCGCTCTCGACATTGCCGCCGACGACAGCGCCCGAACCATTGTTCAGGTTCTTGATACCGCCGGTCACGTTGCCGACGACAGTAAGGCCCGGTTGTCCGTTCGGCGAGGTGCTCGGTGTCCCGATCTGATAATTGGATGAAGTGCCGGTCAGATCGCCGCCGACAAAGGTTCGCCCTTCGACCTCCGAAGAGGATTTCAGATCGCCCAGCACGATCAGGTTCCACTCACGCAGGGCATCTGTCCCTGAAACCGGCGATGCGAACGCCGCCGAGGCGGCAAGTGCGGAGCCCGCAACCGCGAGCAAAATGCGATATCTCTTCATATCCGCCTCTATACACGACCGTTGCCATTGCCGAAGGATCAAAGATGGTTAATGGAAACCTGTCCCAAGTCGACACAATAATTGCGAGGGATATGGCGTGGAGCCAGGAATGCCTGCAAACACAACCAACTAAGCCGCTGGTGGGAGACGTCCGGCCGTTTGCTGCCCTGCCAGGTCTGAAGAGGCGAGGGCTACAAAGGTGCCATCGGAGCAGATGCGCGACCTCATTGAAGCAATTGAAGACGGCAGATACTCTCATGTCCGCTGTCCAGAACTCATAATATCGCGAGAACGATAAATATTGGGTGGTAATTATCCAAGTTTTCTTTCGTTCTCACATTTGTGTGCTTCCGGGTGGTATCTTGAATTGACCCGTTGAACGATGCGTTCAGCCAAATTGACCCTGATCGGCAGACCGGCATCTATCCGGCGCCAGGTATTGTAGCTGATCCCGAAGCTTTCCTGCAACTTCTCGTCGGTTCGGCCGGGGCAATTGGCGCGCATATGGTCGACGATATAGCCTGGCAGGCAGATCATGCGCTGGGTCAATGACTTTCTCCCATTTCCGCCTCCACCATGTCGGATGCCAGTTCCAGGCCGGCGCGGCCATGGGCGGGT
>NZ_JNAC01000042.1:0-33175 GCF_000722555.1 Sphingobium sp. DC-2
TCATCCCGGCGAATGGGCGCTGCGCAAGGCGGCCGCCAGACCCCGCTTACCGTCCTTGTGCCGGTTGTCGCTTTGCTATTTCGTGCGAGCTTTCAGGAACACGGTAGGGATCGCACCCTATGCCTGGTTCGTGCAGCAGCGCATCGTGCGCGCAAAACGCCTCCTGGCCGATACCGCGCTGCCCCTGGTGCAAGTCGCTCTCGAATGCGGATTCTCCGACCAGGCTCACTTCACCAAGGCGTTTGCCAAAGCCTCCGGCATCACCCCTGCAAAATGGCGCCGTCAGACCTGCAGGTGCTGAACTTCAATAGCGCGCGCGGCATGTCCCTCAGTCCTTGTTTTCGCCTTTCGCTTCTCGAGCAGCCGCACGACGATTAGCGAAGGCGAGCAGGGCAGGGTCATGCTCGGGCCGATTCCAGCGCGCGGAATCCCGCAGAACCACCACATCTTCAAGGTGCGTGAGGAACGTGTAGACCTTGTTGACGATGTCGATCATCAACGCCTTCATCTCCGCATCGGAGATTCGAGAGGTTTGCACCCAGGGAATCTCGCCATAGGGCGTGACCACCTTCACATCGCTGAAATCGCCGCTGAGGCTGTCCGGCACGGTGCCGGCGTGGATGTCCTCCAGCCGGGTATTGCGGACACAATGCTCGACGAGCGCCAGAGCGACCCTGCGCATTGCTTCGTCAGGCACTCTCTCTTCGGGCATAAATTCCTCCGGCCTGCCGAATAGGGAGCGTCGGTCCTCTCAGCCAATCCGAGAGGGTATCCCGATGCTGGTCTAAAGCGGCGCGCGCAGCTCTGACAGCCTCTCCTGGCAGAGTTCGTTGACGATCGTGCCAAGCACCTCAACGCGCTCGGAGAGGTATGCGAACTCCTCCTCCGTCATCTTGAAATGCTCGGAATGCCTGGCTTTCACATAGGCGTCTTTGAGCTTGTTGAAATACGCTTCCTGCTTGCGGGTCCCCCTCGGCCAGGCCTCGACGAGGCGCGCAGAAATCTTCTCCGCGCGCGTCCGGAGAAATTTGAGGTTGTGGCTATAGGGAGTGTAGAAGGTGTAGACGAGCAGAACGCAGTAATAGAGGCGCTCGCACGCCTGCTGGAGGTTATAGGCTGCGTCGGGAAATTGCTTGTTGTCGTAGAAGAACTGAAAGCCCATCCGCGAGGATACGGCCAGCTCAAACCACTGATCGAAATAAGCTTTCGCCATGTCATAGGCTTGCTGCGGCGTCTTGGGCCTGGGCTCGTGCAGTTCGCTGTTGTCGACCTGATACAGGGCGATGCCGTCGCGCGCGATGTCCATGAAGAAATATCGGCCATGGGCCAGACCGTCGTTCACCTCCTGCAGAGTGTGGACGATGAAATTCACGGGCGCCGTCAGTCGATGCAGGATTGACCACTCGCGATCCAACCGGTCGGCGGCTTTCTCCCAATATTCGATCCTGTCCGTCAGCTCCTTCTGATTGACGATGATGAGCAGATCGTAATCCGATTGATAGCCTCTCTTGGTGTAAGGCTCATCGACCCATCCGCCGGTCGCATAGGAGCCGAAGAGGATGACCTTGAGGATGCGGCCAAGCTTGCGCGGCCCGGTCGGTTCGCCAAGCGCATCTTCGAACTCCTCGAACAGGATTCGAACGATCCGATCGAGATCGCGCCGCTTGTTTGCTGGAAGGTGATCGAGTTCGGTTTTCATCGTCTCTTGTCATTCGGGTCAGGTGAGCGGGAAGCGCGATGGCTCGTCTTCCCAGGGATTGAAGATCACGGCGCCGCTGTGCCGCGTATCCTTGATGTTGCGCGTCACGAAAAAGAGGTCGTGCTCGATCGCGGTCGCGGCGAGCAGCGTGTCGATCACCGGCGGGGCCTGTCCCGTCCGTCGCTTCACCTCACCCGAGATGGCGCCCCAGCGGTAAACGATGGCGTCATCGACGGAGAGCAGCCGGTCGCTGAAGCGCTCCGCGAGGGCGCCGCGCGCTGCGATATAGCGCGAACGATCCGGATGGTCTGGCTCGAGATTGTGAATGCCCTTGTCATACTCCGCGAGTGCCAGAACGCTTAGGAACATCCGGTGTTCGGGTTGCGCCGTTGCCCATGCCTTGACGCTCGGCGCACCGTTCGGGTTCGCCAACGCGGATACGATATGAGTGTCCAGCAACCAGCCTATCACAAGGTGGCGTCCCGCCCGCGGTCGATCTCCCGCTCAAGGTTGAGGCCGTCGAGCCCGAGGCTCTCGAGGAACGGAACGAACGCCGGTTTGCCCGCATCCTTGGGCAGCAGCCGGTCCAGTTCATCGACGCTCATCACCACCACGGCCTCCCGACCGCGAACAGTGACGCGCTGCGGTCCCTCGCTCTGGGCGCGCCTGACGACCTCGCTGAACCGGGCCTTTGCATCTTCGAGTTTCCATGTGCCGCCCGAACCGGACTTGCCACGTTGTCCCTTGCGAATGGCCGTGCCCATCTTGCATTCTCCTGACTAGCTAGTCAGACATAGCTTGCCAGCCCTGGGTCTGCAAGCGGGTCGAGAGGTTTTGGATGGATTGCCAGCGGTCCGCGTCAGGGCTCGACATAAGTTTTTCCGAAATGGCCAGCGAGCGAAGCTGCCTCGGCAGGGCCAATGACCAAATCGTGCCTTGACCCGAGCTTGATCGCTTCGGCCGCCCGGTCGAAGATCGCCACGCAACGCTGATTGTCGAAACGGGACGTGTAAAGGATGCCGTCCGCCGACGTGGTCTCATGAATGACCCGGCTTACCTCCCGGGTTTTCACGTATACATCGCCGTGAAGCTCCGTGAATGAGAGCCCATGGGCTGAGACACCTGAGTCCAGGAGCGGGTAAAGTCTCAGCGCCCGTGTGGGCACCAACTCGCTGTGCAGGCGACTTTGGACTGCGGTTGAGGTGATATGGGGAATCGCCGGCAAGCGGACCAGAGTTTCGCCGAACGCCGTTTCGAGCGATCGTGCGGCATACAGAACCTTGTAGCTGCCATCGGGCGCGTCGAAGCGCGCGACCGGCGCGTCATCGAGCGGACCGAAAAAGATCGCATTGTGACCCCTGCGATGGATTCTATGAAGACGTGCGCCGGCGTTGATCCGGCGCAATAGCGCAGCCGCCATGTTGGGTCAGGACGTCCACGCTGTCGCGAGGGCGACCAACTGGCGAACCGTCTCCTGATCGGGCCTGCGCCGCAAGATTTCGAGCGCGGTTTCCGGCTCGCCGCCAAATCCTTCGAGCGGGGTGGTAAGCAGCATCAGCTGTTCCCAAGGGTTGGTGTCGTCAAACGCCTCGAGCACCCGTTTGAGATGCGGGACCGTCTCACCATTGATAAACTGCGCGGCGGGAAACCGATTTTCGGAACCATAGGGCACGCCAAGGATCTGACGCCGTTGCCTCTGCTTTTCGATCGCCGCAACGGAGACGCCGAGCATTTCCGCGACATGGGGGCGATCGAACATCCCGCCAGCACGCGTTGCCATGTCCTCGCGAAATTGGCCAGTCCGCTCGCGCGCCGCTTTGAGCGCCTCCAGATCGGCCGGCGCTTCCGGCGCGATGTCTCGCGGTGCGACGACCAGGGCATGGCGCAAATCATGAGAGCCCACGATGTCTGCCAACGTATCATCGCTTGCGGACTCCACCGCTTTGGCGATGGCAAGCGTGAGCTTCTCCAAGGCCTTTCGGCGGAGCGTGTCGGTTCCGGAAACGATCCGACGAGTGGTCGGTCGCCGATCCGATTTGACGATGGAGGCGTTGCTGGCCATGTCTGTCCTTCCTGTCCCAACAATAGGGAGTTTGACAGGGAAGACAAGGCTTCTCCGTCATTTTCTGATGACGGTTGATCTCGAAGATGCTAAGGGCAAACCGAAAGGATTTCCCGGTGGACGCTCCCATCGACGAACATCAGGTGGAAAGCGCCGCTGACCTGCCGAAGCTGTCAAGGTGGCTCTGGCGGCCATGGTATGCGAAATTTTGGTGGTCCGCCATTCCGGTCTGGTGGCTGGGAATGGCTGCCGTGACCCGCAGCCCTATGCTTGCCGCGTTTTACGGCGGTGCTCTGGCCGGCTATCTGAATGTCCTGTTCTTCCCGATGACGGCGCTCATGGTGCTGGGCGTCGGCTATGTGCGAGAGCGCCTGGATGAGTTCGTTGGATCGGGCGATGGAAAACCTCTGACCGATGAAGAGGAGGAAGCATTCCACGCAAGACGCAGGCAGGAAGAGGATCATCGCTTTCTGGATAACATCGGGAAGGGAACCGACATGTTCGACCCTCGCTCGGGACCCCTCTGGATTGGAAACCCTTTGAATCCGCTCAATGCAGGGTACATCAATCCGCACACAGGGAAGCACCGCTAACGCTTTTTGAAGCTGCTATCGCCGTCGCCAGGACTGCCGGCGATATCCGTAGAGAAGCTGCCCTTCGCGAGAACCGAGTTCTGTTCCAGGGACGTCAGCGGTCCGGTGACGTCGAACGTGGCGCGCCCATTGTCCGCGTCCTGGAGGTAGCGATTGCGCATGCCTTTGCTACCCAGGATGCGGTTCGACAATTCGCGAGAGAAAGTCGCTTCGGGATTGTTGGAGCGGGCAGCGGTCCGCTCGGCAGCCGCAATGGAATCGCGCACGTCATAGTTGACGATATCGAGCGAAGACTGAGCGGTCTCGCTGGTGCTGCCCGTATCGCGGCTTTCAAAGCCGACTTTGGCTCCGAAATGCCCTCCCGTGGTACGGTCCTTCCTCTCGATGGGTCCTTGCGGAGCCTGCCGCCCGCGACCCGCAATGTTAGCGCGCCCGCCAGACGTTTCGGTATCAGTGACCCCGACAGAGCGGCCCACATCGATGCCTACATTGGTTCCCATTGTGACTTGGTCCTGCGCCGATCGTGACAGGCTCCTCTGCCAGCCGGTCTGGGCCATGACCGCCTGAACATCGCGCTGGAGCGTATCGGCGACCTGCGGCTTCAGGCGCCATTCGCCCTTGCGGTCCATCTCGAACCCGCCGCGGAGCCAGTTGGCAAGCATGGCCTGGCCTTCCGCGCCTCCCCCCATGAAATGCTCGATCGTGTCCGGGCCCGCCTGCTTCCCAGCCTCGAATCGCGTGCTGGAGTCGCTGCGGGCCGACCGGCTGAAATCGGTGCCGCTGGAGACGAGGAGGTCGTTGTGCGCGAAGCTGAAACGGGCATGCCCGCCATTTGCGATCGCGCCGAGCTGGCTCTCGTTGATGAGGCCGGCGCTCCACATGGCAGCCGCCGTCTCGGGAGTAAGGTTGAGGCTGAGGTCGCCATTCTGATCCATCGCGATCTGGCGCTTCGACAGACTGATGCCGTTTTCGGCGAGCAGGCCTTGCATCCGGGTCAACCGCTCCCGGTCGACGATTGAGGTGAGACGATCGTTTCGAGCGCGATCGGCGATACCGCCAGCGCCACCTTCGGACATGTCGACTTGATTGCCCGCGGTGCGGCTCAACGCCTGAATGAAGCTGTCCAGGCGGGCTGCCTCGCGCGTCGAGACACCGGCGGCGGCAGCGCCCTCGGCATAGCCGAAATTCTCCGACTGCCGCCGCTGCTCGCCGATCCGCGCTGCCCCTCGCGTGCCATCGGTCCCAACCTCACGCTGCGCGTCGAGCCTGCCTGAACGCTCGGCGAAGTCATAGCCCGCAGCCTCCCGGGTGCGCCCGTAGACGCTTGTCCCTTCGCGCCCCGCTTCGGCGCTTGCGCCGTCGGCTGTGCCCACCTGCACAGCGGCATTGTAGCGCTCGAGCGCTGCCACGACCTGCGCCTCATTTCGACCAGTCGCGCGCGAAAGCTGAGTGATGGCGGAGCTGCGAGCCTCGCCGGAAAGCGCATTGATGAACCCGACGCGGCGCGCGGTTTCATCGACGGACAGACCGAGCATCGAGGCCGCCTCGCGCTGCCCTTGGTTGCTGCCGCTGCGCCAGCCCTGCTCGGTCGCGACATTGGCGCGCTCGACGCCGGCGACATTATCACCGGCATAGTCGCGCCTTCCTTCCATCGCACCGACCTGGACCTGCGCCGACGTGAGGTCGTTCCTCAGCATCTGCTCCTGGTCGAAGGTATTGGCGATCAGCTTGGCGAAGGTCGGGTCGGCCCGGGCCTCTCCGATCACCCCAGAGGCTTTGAGTTCGGCATCGCTCGCCGAGTAGCCGGCCCGCTCGAAATGTCGCGCCGCCCCCTGCATCATCATGCCGTAAGCCCGCTGATCGCCGAACGCCCGCCATTGCACGAGGTTCTGGCTGAAGGCCGCGAACGTCCTCTCACCAGCCTCGCCCTGTCCGAAATAGCTGGTCCCCAGGCTCCGGAGTGCATCCTTCTCGGCAAACTGGTGGATCGCGGTGGTCGCGGCGTTGGCCTGGACGGTGCGTGCAACCGCCGGATCGGCCAGATCCCGGCCGGCCAAGGCCGGTGCAAGGCTCCCGAACTGACGAGCGCCCTCGATGCCGCCGATCGCCATTGCCGTCCCACCTGAGGTGCCGGGTCGCTCGCCAAGGATATGGCTTGCCTCGCCGAAGACGCGACTGGCACCGAAGGTCGATCGTTCCCCGAAGTCACCGAAGCTCGCTGCCGCCGCGGCACGGGAGCGAGTGCCCATTGCCGAGGCCTGCGCTTCCAGCGCCGACGCTTGACCCTCGGCTGTACCCATTGGCGCTGCGGCGGCCGTGCCTTGGCTCGCTACGCCGAGGGAACCCGACGTGAAGGACGTGAACACATTGCCGCTGAAGCGGAACACGGTAAAGACGAACGCGCCGGCAAGGCCGGCCGCCGCCGTGCGGAAGCTGCCAAAGATCGCCAGCGCCTTCATCGCGGCCGAAGGCGCGAGCAGCCAGGCATTGGCCGCAAGCGCGTTCGAGCGTAGCTCCGCGAGCGTCGCCGTCGCACGACCGAGCGTGAGCTGATAGATGCCCGCGTCGATAACTCCCCAGAGGGCGACGAACACGAACATGCCGAGCGCGAAGCTCGCCACCCGCAGATTGATCGGCGTCAGGATGAACAGGAGCGCGATCGGGATCATGAAAAGCATGATGCCGAACACCGTGGCGCGGATTGTCGGCATCCATTCGTTCGCCACCGACATAGTCGCGAGGCCGTTGGAGATGACAGCCCGATTGGCCATGACTCTCGCAGCGCTCGCCGGTGAATCTTCGAACAGCACGTCGCCCACCGTGTTGCCGAGGAGGATGTGCGTCAGGAACGCCTGAGCGCTCAGGGGACGGCCAAGCATCATCTGGCCCATTTCGCCGAGCTGCTCCCGGCACCGAACCATCTGCTGCGCATTCTCCGTGTCGTAGCCGGTCCGGGCGCAGATCTGCTTGGTGTAGCCATCAAACAGGACCGGATCCGAGAGGCGGTCCGAGATATGCGTCCACGCCTCGCTGCAACTGACCGTCGTGCCTCCCTTGTCGGATTCGGTATAGACCGTCGAGAAGGTGGCGGGCCCAGCCATCGCCGAAAAAGAGGTGGGCAAATCGGTAGAGGTCCGAAAGAGCTGGTCATCGTCCACGCCATAAGCGGCCGACACCCGGGCCACGGGATAGCATTGGCGCACATAGTCCTTGATCGTCGCATCCAGGAATACGTCGGTCATCGGCCCGCGCGGCGAAACGGCGTTCAGGAACAGGTCGAAGCTGTGCCCGCCGGCTCCGAATTCGATCTTGGCATTGGGATCGAGCGTGTTGTCGTCGATCGTCTCAACCATCGCCCGCTCGATCATGTTGGTCGCGCCTGCAACGAGCACGAGGAGGTTGGGAACCCCGCCGACCGGCTGATAGGCGTTGCGCACCCGGTCGTAGACATGGACCGTGCCGGTTGTGGCGATAAGCCCGACGAACAGGCCGACACCTATGAGAATCTGAAACCCGAAGGCGACCAGCCCCATTCCGGACCCGCGCACGCTCGCGATGATCGCGCCGAGTCCGATCCCGACTGTTGCGACGATCATCACCAGCGTCTCGTAGCGTGGATCCCCGAAGATCATCGAGACCAGGCGGAAGGCGTCCACCGTCTCGGCAAAGCCGTCATAGGTATGGAAGCTCGTATCGACCGCCAGTGCGGGCGAGGCGAGGAACAGGGCGGGAAGGGCGGCAGAAAGCCTGGCAAGCCGACGCATCGCGGGTCCGATCCTATTGATTACGGGCCGCAGCGCCGGCGGCGTCGCGGGCATCGCGGTCGCGTTCACGCAGGAGTCCCGCATAATTGGCTGAGAGGTTGGCCTGATTGAGCGCCGCCATGTAGCTCTGACGCATCTGCGCGCGCTGGCGCAGCACTTCATCCCTGAGATCGCGCAACTGCTCGATGCCCTTGGACAATATTCGTGTCTGGCAGACGTTTTTGTTGTTGCCGTCGGTTGACCCCGCCACCGTCGCCCCGCGCTCGGCATTCGTCACCGTGAAGTCGATGGTGCGGGTGAGGTCGTTGAGCATCTGATAGGCGAGGGTGAGCCCGACAAGTTCGTCCGTGTCGCCGATCACCGAGTCGACGACGCCCTGGCGCACACCCCATTCGAGCATCCGATAGACCGGCAGCGTCCGGACATTGGCCACGAACTGCCGCTCCTCGGCCGACAGGGCGGCACGCGTGCGGATCTTGGTGGCGATCGACTGCATGCGCTCCCGCGCCAGAACGAGTGCTCCTCGCCCGCTGCCATCCTGCCCGCAGTCGGCGCCGGTCGGCGGGAAATTGAGCGTGCGGCGCTGGACCCGGCCTGTCAGGAAATCCTGCGCGCTTTCCGTATCCTGCGCCGGGCACTGTGGAATGGCCGTGAAGAGTGGAACGCGGTCGCCATCATCCCAGCGCATATAGACGTCACCGACCCGTGCACGCATGACGCTCGCCCAGTCGCTGGCACCGACGCGCTGCGCGGCATGGGCAAGAAGCGAGCCGGTGCGGAAGATCTCCGTCACTTCCGCCGGGCAGTTGGCGAGCGCGTCCTTCAGATCCTCGGTGGGATTGTTGTTATTGGCCTCGATTCTCTCGCGGCTCTGCTGATAGCTCTTGGCGAACCCTTGCTTGACGGAGCGATAGCCGGTCATCTCCTCGATGATTCCCGACATATTGTCGTCGCCCTTCGCAATCTGGACCATGCGGTTGGCGAGCCGGCAATCGTTCACCTGGATGGAGTTCAGGAAGTTTGTCGCCGCCTCCATCTTCGAGATGATGTTTCCCATCTTCTCGTCGAGCGTTTCGAGCAGATACTGGAATGCGACTGCGGGCGCGGCCTGAAGGATGCTTTCGAGCTTCTGGACGAGGTAGTCGGGATCGAGGAACGACATGCCGCCCAGGAACATGTCGATGCCCCCGCAGCCGGCGCGGACCTTGGGCAGGCTGACCGACATGAGATAGTCGTTGTGGACGTCGACGCGGCCCGACATGCCACCGGCCGTGATGTAGCCGCGCGTCTGGTCCTCGAAGCTGCCAGGAGAGGTATAGGTCACATTGTCGAACCAGCTCTCCGCCCAGCTCTGCGCGTGAGCGGGAGCCGCGGCAACGATCGTCGCGAGAAGGGCGATCAGCGAATGGACGATAGCGCGATGGCAAGCGAGCATGGCGGACTCCGCACGATTTGAAATGAGGAAGAAAGGACCGAGTCCGCCATTGCTCAGCGCCTTCCTGTTCGGGTCGCCGGCAGCCCCACGATGCCGGTGAACTTGGACATGGCCCTGACGCCGACGTCGAGTCGCACCCCCGTCAGCATCTTCGCGGCCAGATAGAGATTGCGGGCCAGATTGGGCGAATGGTCGGTGCCGATCGCCACAGGCACAACGCGCGTGTCGTCGGCGACCGGCCTCACCCACGCGACCGGATGCCCGACCCAGGGCAGTCCGAGACGTCCCGATCGGATCATCGCTTCCTGGCCGCTGATCGTGTGGACCTGCCAGCCATAGCGCGTCCCCAGCACCGTCAGCTTGGTCCAGAGGTCACCGCAGGGAATACAGCCCGGCGCTGTCGTCATCTCGATGACGAACGCGGCGCCATGTCCGCGCAGCGTCGCATTGAAGTCGTCGGGAAAGTCGCGCGTCATCGGAACGCGCGACAGCCAGGCCTGCAAGGTCTTCGCGTCGCCGACCGGGTGGATCGCGGCCCGCATGGCGTCCTCGCGCGTCACGGTCTGCGCCGCCGCTGAGCCGGTGCCGATCACAAGGCCGGGAATTCCGAGGAGGATGAGACCGCGCATCATCGCCTCGGCTCGCTGGAGGCGTCCACGAGATCGCCGCCCAACGCCCTCGGGTCGCTCGCCGATACAGGGCCGTTGCCCAGCGCGTCGAAGAAACCCGCGTCCTCGCCTGGGCCAGTCATGAACTGCTCCGGGCGGATGTCGCCGCGCAGGAGACGCACCGCCTGATAGGCCATCTGCGCGAGGTTGGGATAAGCCTCGACGCCCGAGGCAATGATCATGCGCTGCTGGCTACCTCGCCGGATGACCATCGTCGTCGGTGTGATTTCTACTCCAAACCGCTCCCTGAGATCGGGCCGCTTGTCGATATCCATCAGCGTGACCTGCCAGCCCACCTCTTCCTGAAAACGCTGGATGATTGGCCACTGGACACGGCAATAGCCGCAGGTCGAACGCGAGAACATGACCAGCGCGAACTCGCCGGCATGGGCGCGCAGATAGGACCGACGAATGGCATCCTTCTCGGCGGTCAGCTCGGAACGGGCGTCACCGACCATCGGGTTCGCGGACTTCGAGTTGAGTTCGGGATATCGCAGCATCGCGATCTGGGTGACGCCCGCGAACGCCCGTGCCTTGCGACGAGCGAAATCCTGGAGCCGCCAGAAATCCGCGACGGCATCGACCGTCAGCACAGTCGCTGCATAGTCACGCTGCTCCTCGATGAGCTTGCGGATCCTTGGCGGCGTCCAGGTCGCAAGCTCAGCCATGGGCGGGATGACCGGCTTCGCGAGCGCCTCGGGCTCCTGCCTCTCATCAGCCTTGGGCTTGGGGGCCTCGTACCACCAATAGCCTTGGTGCGGCCCCGGGGTTTGGCCGGCCGTCTGCGCGCCTGCCATCGCCGGGAGCAGAAGCGCGCAGGCGACGCCGGCCGCGGCGAGTCTCCCCCCGCTCACAGGATGCGCTCCATCCGGGTCAGTCGCGCGATCTGCAGGAGTCCGAAATAACGACTGTCGAAGCCGCGCGGATGCGTCGAGCCGACATAGACCATCCCGATGGGAATGATCCCGCTCCACCTCATATGGTCGAGCTTCATCCCATTATGGGCTTGCGGAAGGCTGACACCCAGAAGCTCCCCGTTGCAAAAATAGTGACCGTCCCTGCTATGCGGGACCAGAGGTGACGGGGTCTCGAACATCGTCAGGCGGTCGCCCGCCATGCAGAGCGCGTGCTTGGTGACGGACACCGGGTTCGGCCCGGCGATTGGATGATGAAGCGTGAACATGACATAGTCGCCGCGGGCAATCGGCCCCGGGCTCTTGCGCACCGCGAAGGCCTCGATCGACGGCGTCATGACCAGATTGACCTGCGGTACGACGAGCGCCGCGATCAGAGCAACCGGCAGGACGACGATCATGGCGCGCAAGAGCCGCTCGGGCCGTGCCGGCTGCTCAGGCCCCGGCGCTCCAAGCGCAATTGCCGCCTTGCGAGGCAATCGGCGCAGACGCGGCCACAAGCTGGCGATCGCCCTAGCGAGCGCCCAGAAGAGCCTGAGCATGGCTTACCTCCTCCTTCCCGCCGAGGCGGGCATATTCTTCGAACATTCCGGAAAGCGCGCTATCGCCGAAGACGACATGGGTCGCGCGCGGGCTTTCATCGTCGCGCTCGCAATAGGCCTGGGTCGGATCGCCGGGGATCATGGCGAGCGCCGGGACCTGGGCGATCCCATGCTGGCGAAAGACGAGCGGGTCGATGATGAGCTGGACGTCGCGCATGATGCAGTTCGGGCCTTCGCAGCCGGGATCGAGCCGCAGGATCTGCGCGGTGAGCTTCGCCATCGGACCCATTTTCTTGAGACCGCCCGGCACGCCACGAAACGCCATCACACCGCGGACCTTCTCGAGCTGGACCGCATAATTGCGTAGCGTCGAGATCGGCATGGATGAGGACACGAACAGGACCGGCACCCAGCCCTTGGCAGCGGCCACCGGGCTCGCCCTGGCGAGCGACTGCTCTTCGGCAGGCTCAAGGCCCAGCGCCTGGCGGAGCGCCTTGGCCTGTCGCTCTCGCTCAGACGCGAGGCCTGCCTCGCCGCGGGCCTGCGCGGCGCGAGCGCGTGCTTCCATGTCCGGCTCGGCAAGTCGCTTGTGCAGGCCGTCGAACGCGCGCCGCCGGTTGGCGGGGTTGTCCGTGCGCGGAAGTCTGGGATCGGGCAGATGTGCCGCATCCTCCTTGCCGCGCGCGATGGCGCTTTCGAGCCGGTCCATGCTGGCCTGACCCTGATCGGTGGCAGATTGCCGCGCGCTGTCCTGCGCGAGCGTGGCGGTCGCCGTGCCCAGCAGCACAAGAAGGGCGGCGCTATGGATTGACCGCTTTGAGATACGCATCGATGCGCTCCCCCATGTCGATTTGAATGTCGGATTGGGCGCGGGCTTCGATGTCCGCATAATATTCGGAGAGATCCATCTTGCTGAAATCGAGCGCCTGAAACTCTTGCGGAGTGAACCCGCGGCACATCGGCTTCTTGGCCGTGCCCCACAGATTGCCGTTGAAGGCCTTGAGCTGGGGCCGGCCCTGCTCCTGGATGATGCGGCCGAGCTTGGTGTTGAAGCAGCAATGGCCGCGGGCCTTCTGCAGACAGATCCCGAGAAAGCTCGAGGTGCAATAGATGCCGATCTCGTGGCACATGCCTGACGAGCGCAGCATCGCCGTCTCCATGTCCTGCTGGTCGCAGCCGGAGAACAGGAAATCGATCATGAAGTTGATCGCGAGACTGACGGCGAGCGAGGTCGGGTCGAGGCCGACGATCAGCGCATTTGCGCCCGAACTTGCCGCCTGGCTCGCGGTCGCGCCTGCCTTGAACGCCGTGTAGGCGGCCTTCATTCCGGTGAACACGCCCTTGGCCACCGCGATCTTGGTGCCGATCGACGAGATGGACGAACCCATACCGTCCTTGACGATCTTTCCCTTGTCCTTGCAGCAGTTCGCGAAGGTGGTCGAAAGCCCGGCGGGCCGGCAGCGGACTCCACGGCCCGAGAATATCTCGATCGTTCCAAGGCAATTGCCGTCGGCATCGATGCCGCCATCCGGCTCGGTGCCTGGATCGTCCATCGGCGGCTCTTCCACGATGGGGTTGGTCGCGAGATCCGCGCATTGATTGGGCGAGCACGCCGGGGGGCCGCCAGCAGCTTTCACAAGGCATGCATATTGCGGTCCGACCGGACAGCTATACTGGCCCATGGCGTCAGCGACGCAGTCGACCTCCTGGATCGGGCAGAGCCACGCGCCACTGGTGGTGGAACGGCAGCTCGCCTGTTCGCCTTCATCGGCCGCATCACCATTGTTGTTAAGATCGGCCGCACAGATCTGCTGCGCCCGGGCGGAACTCGGGCAGGCGAGAGCGAGACCCGCCCCGAGCACCAGCGCGAGGGCCGCACCGCGCGGGTCCAGATACCAGTATCTCGTTGTCGGGAGGCCCATCATTGCACGCTCCCCGTGCAGACCATGTCGGCGCCGGCGAGACGCACGGTCTGCATCATCACCACCGCTTCGGGAAAATCGTCGAGGCATCCGCAGGCGGAGACAACTTCTTCGCCAGGACCTGCCGGGCATTGATTGTCAGCAGTGCAGGCGTGAAAGAAGGTGTCGTAGCCGGTCGGCACATTCTGTTTCGCGCCCACGACGCCATCGGGCGCTGCCTCGCTGTTGGCCTTGCGTGCGCGGGTCTTGCACACGGGCTCGCAGGCCGGCACCGAGCCGCGATCGGGAAGGGTGAAGGCCCGCGCCGATGTCGCGTAGCTTCCGTCGCTCTGGAGCGTCCGGTCGGCCAGCATCGTCTCGGTCGAATGGTCGATGATATAGGCGCCGCGGCTCATGTCGGGCTGCGCGATGTCATCGACCGCGCACCGGTAGGTGCGGTCCTTCAGGAAGAAATCGCGCGTGAGTTGTGTCGGGCAGCTCGGCCCGCCCAAAATGCGGGTCTGGGGAAGGGGGCGCAGCCCGGTCGCGACGCCGTTGATCCAGGTCTGCACACCATCGACCAGCTCGCTGTCGAGCTTGCATTGCGGATCGGAGGCGATCGCTCCGCAACCGTCGACGACCTGCTCCAGCGTCTTGCAGCTATTGTCGACGTCGACATGGACCTGCGCGAAGCCTTCGCCACCCGATGCGACTGCGACGCGCAGCCAGATCTCATGATCACCGGCGGTCAGATAGGGCCGCAGATCGAGGTTCGGGTAGGAATAGAAGGTCTTCTTGAGCTCGCATTTGCTCGGCGGAAGTCCGAGCGTGGTCCAGGCGGACGGACCCGAGCCGATCAGCTGCCCATCGATCCACACCTGCGCCCAA
Organism: Sphingobium sp. DC-2; assembly: GCF_000722555.1. Taxonomy (NCBI): domain Bacteria; kingdom Pseudomonadati; phylum Pseudomonadota; class Alphaproteobacteria; order Sphingomonadales; family Sphingobiaceae; genus Sphingobium; species Sphingobium sp. DC-2. The sequence goes on from NZ_JNAC01000042.1 coordinate 14,467, forward strand.
TCGTCGGCAAAGAACTCGGCAAGCCGAGCGTCGACGATGCGGTCGGGGTCGCTCACATGCAACGTCATGCGAAAGTCGATGAGCGTGCAGCTTCCGCCGGCGAGGCTGTTATCCGCCGGTGAGCCCATCAGGAAATCGAAGGACGAGCCGTTCTGTATCGTGGAATAGCCGCCCGAGGTTCGGCTGATGATATCCTCAGCGCCGGGCTTCAACACGGTCACCCGCCGCTCGATCGAGCAATGGCGAAATGCAAGCGCGGTGCCCGTGCCGGTCGCCGACCCCTTGAGCGCCTGGAACACGGGATTGCTTGTGGACGCGGAATAGGCATCCGACGCGATCGTCGCCGGATTGGCGCGATAGGCGGTCTGGGGAAGGTCGGGATTTGTGGAGCAGGCGGTGGATTGCGCACCGACATAACGGATCGACGGACCGTCGATCACGGCTTCGGCGATTCCATAGCGCGGGTCGGCCGTGGTAAGCGCGCCGATCATCCCTCCCCCAAGATCGCGCAGCACCGACGCCATGTTGCCCCATGCGAGGTTGGTGCCGCAGCTGTTGTTGAGGCAGTAGCAGCCCGCGAGTCTGGGCATGTCGACAGAGGTCAGCTTGAGCGCCTTTGCAGCGTCGACATCCCAGCGGAAGAAGCTGCAATTGTTCCAGGTGCCGGGCTGGCAGGAGACGACGCCATTCGCGCAGATGCCTGATACCGGCACGGCAAGGTTCGCCGTGCTATCGACAGTCCCGTCGAGATCTGTGTCGCGCGCGATGGTGACCTTGCCGAGATCGCCGCTCGACGCCGGTTGCACCAGCACCTCCAGCATCGTCGCGGTTTTCTGGCACGCGATGTTCGGTGCGAACGTGCGACTGTTGTCGACGGTCGAAATCTGCTGACCGGCTAGGCCCGGCGTCACATAGTTCTGCTGAAGCGCGTCGCTATCGCTGGTCTTTGTGCGCGATGCTTCTGCGGCCGCACGGGCGCGATCTTCCATCGTCTGTGCCCCGGCGGGCGACGTGAGCGAGATGGCCAGCGCGGTCGCCATGACGGAACAGGCGAAGAGGAAGCGCCGATCCCGTCGGGGGAGCGTTGCGGCCGCGCTGGCCGGGGGTGGAGCGACGCCGCCAGGGGGGCATAGCGGCGCCGCTCCGGTCCCGCGCGGAAGCCATCGGCCGTAGGGGCCTTGGCGAACAGACCTCCGGAATGGACGGCTGTCTCGCGCGGAACAGGGGGAAAGCGACCCACTCATGGCACCGGTATCCCGGCGCAGCAGATCACCTTTTCGAAGAGCATGAACTGGGCGTTGTCCTTGCCCGGCGCATGCTTGGCCGAAGACCAGAGCGAGCCGGGGCGGCCGATGTTGACGCACTTGCCGCCCTTCACCGGCTCCATGATCTGGAGCTTGTAGCGGGACTTGGTCCAGACGGGCTGCGGCACGAAAGAGCAGCCGTCCTCAGAGCTGATCGTGAGCGCGCCGAGGCGCCCCATCATGAAGACACCGCGCGCTGCGAGCCCCGCCCAGGCCTCGACGCTGTCGTCGAAATGGATGTCGCCGGCGATCGGATAGGTCGCGCCCCACGAGCCCATGCACCAGAACAGGGGGTCGATCACCTTGCCCGCAGCTGCCGCGGCGCTATCGCCCATGCAGGCGAGACCGGCGGCGGGATTCCCGAAAAGAATGCCCTCTGGCTGGATGATCGCGCCGAGCGTCCCCGACTGCCAGGTCGGCAGCACCTCGGTGATCATGGCGACGTCGAACCCGTCATTCTCGAGGCACGGCAGGTCGGTGAACATGTCGAGCATCGCCCAGACCGGCGAGATGTAATAGTGCACCTGCGCGAACATCTTGCGGGTGTTGGTGCCGTCCGAAATGGATGACTGGCTCCCTTGCAGCTTGCCGCCGGTCGGCAGCAGGTCGGCGCCGAGCGCCATCATGCAGCCGGGTTCGGTCACGACATCGACCATCCGGTTCGGCGACCAGTAGGAGACCTTGACCCCGAACCAGAACTGGAGACCTTTGCGGCAGGCGCACAGCGGCTTGGACGAGGATTGTGCGTCGAGCGTCTTATCGAGCTTGTCGAAACTCCCGACCCGAATGCCGCCGACCGTGATCGGAAAGATGCAGGTCCAGCGCACCTTGGTGATCGGGTTGAAGACGGTGCCCGCCTCGCATTTCGAGGCGTGGGCCCGGCTCGGCCAGGCGAGCGTCATCAGAAGGCCGATGACGAGTCCGGTGACGAGGAAGGGAACGCGCCCGATCATCGCGTCGCCCCGTTCGCGGCCGTCGCGGCAGTCCGGCTTTTCGGACCAAATTCGGTGAGGACGAGCCGCGTGCCGGACTGCTCGACGATAACCGGCGCGACGGTGAGCCCCAGACGCTGCTTGACCCGCTCCTCCAGAATATAGATCGCCCGGCCGGTCTTTTCGCGCAGATCGATCGCGTCGCCATTCTGTGCCCCAAGCGCCGACAGCAGGATGAAGTCACTCGCTCGAGCATTGCGAAGCGCCCAGGCAAGGTCGCGCGGATGCACGACGACAAGGCGTTGCGGCAGCCTCACATAGGTCAGCGGGTTGAAGGTGAAGCCCTTCGGGTAGAGCGTCTTGCCGCCCGGGAGCGTGATGTCGAAGTCGAGCGTGTAGAAGGGGACGACACTGCGGACGCGATCGGCGCCGGCGACACCGAGCGGGGCCGCCTTGAGCGCGCTCCATTTGTCGCGCGGGCCGAACGCCTTGCTCATGTCGCTCGGCAGAGCCACGACCTTGGCCTCGATCTCGGCAAGGGCATCGGGCTCCGCGATCGGCCAGGTCCGTCCAATTGTGCTGCGCGATTGGGCGCCGCCGCCGAATGGTGGGGTCGCGGCGAATGCCGCAGCGACGGCCAGCGCATTACCCGTCAGGAACACAAGGAGGATCGGCCCGCGACGGACCCGTCGCAACAGATCAGCGGCCATGGCGTTGCCTCCAATGCCCCTCGGGAGGCTCGGGAACGCCGACAAGAGCGGCGACGAATGCGCAAAGCGCGAGCGGGGTCAGAACCCAGATCAGCGTGCCGGCATCGCGGGTGAGCGACGGCGACATCAGCAAGAGCGCGCTCTGGACAGCCAAGAGCAGGAAGCCGCTGATGGTGAGCCGGACTGCCGATTGCGAGGGCGTGGAAGAGATAAGCCCATTCATCGCCGTCTCCACCGGCGCAGACGGCTCATCAGCTTCGCGGTGCCCGCTGAGAGGCTCAGCAGCAGGAGGCCAGTCGCGAGGCAGGATGCGGCGACGATGAGCGAAGCGCGCAGTACCAACATGGTCGGCTGCTTGAGGAACAACCCGGCGACGAGCACCAGCAGTCCCATCATTGCGGTCTCGATCATCACGAGCCGGAAGCGCCACTGGAACGACTCCGCTTCGAACCGCTCGGCAAGTCGTTGCTCGACAATGATTTCGATGGCCTCGTTGTCGGACCAGTTGAGCGGAAGCTGATCGGGGTGCGGCCTATAGCGTGTCATGGCGATCACGCTCCCACGAGGCCGGACGCGGCGGGCGCACCCAGGATCTGCGAGGGCTCGACGCCGGCGAGGCGGCAGATCGCCTCGAGCGGCGAAAGCCCCTGGCGTAACAGCGCCTCGAAGGCGGCCACCTCGTCTGGCGCGGACGTGTTGATCCAGTAGGAGAAAGGATCGACCACGAGCCGCGCGATGCCGAGGCCAAGCGGGGAGTCGATGAACACCTCGCTGTAATTGGGCTTCGAGTTGCGGACCGACTTCAGGAGATCGAGGACGAAGCCCGAATAGTCGAGGATCTTGTTGTCGACCGCGCGGTCATAGGTAGAGCCCTGTAGCAGGAACCGCGTCGCGGCATTTTCAAGGATCACCTGACCCGTGCCACCGAACAGCGTGAGATCGTTCATCGACTGCAGCACGATGCCGAACGAACCACGATACTTGCGCGCGCGTCGGTAGCCCTGGCCGAAGGCCTCGGCGAGGCGCGACAGATCCTGCCCATCTGTCCGGGTCATGAACTGCGCGGCTTCGTCGCACAGCACAAAGCGGGGTCGGTCGCGGGCGGACAGATAGAGTTCCTGCGTGACCGCGTTCACCACCACCATGACGATGACGTTGAAAAGGTCCGGCATCGCCTTCAGACGCTCGAGTTCGAGCACCACGAATTCGTCATTGCGGATGTCGAGGGTGGAGGGCCCGTTGAAATAATGTCCGTAGGCGCCGCCCGAGCCAAAATCCCGCAGATTGAAAGCCAGTTCGCGCGACGTCGGGACGAGATGCTCAACGCGGTCGAGTTCGGTCTCGACGAGTGAGGGATAGGTGCCGAGCCACTCACGCACCGCATCGATGCCATGATCGGTGCAGCCAGTATCGATCGTCCATTGGACAGCGGACTTGAGGAGGTTCCATTCCGATGTGGTGACGCCCTTGCGGGTCGCGGCGTTCGCCATTTCGGCCACGATCGCCACCGCCATGGTGATGGCCGACTGCTTGTCGTCGCCGTCGAGCGCCAGCCCCATATCGAAGGGGTTGAGCACCAGATGCTCCTCGCCAATGTCGATATAGCGGCCCGAGCAGAGCGTGCAGAGTTTCCGGTAGCTCCCGCCGATATCGATGATCCGGATCAGCGCCCCATTGGCGTAATATTGCTGGCACAGATTGTTGAGGAGGAAGCTCTTGCCAGCCCCACTCTCGGCCGAAACGATGAAGTTGTAGTTGTTGATCCTGGGGTCGAAGAGATCGAGGGTGATAAGCTGGCCCTTGCGGCCCGTATAGAGAAGCGCCGGGCGCCCGCCGCCGCGGAAGTCCGTCTGGATCGGCGCCATCAGCACCGCCGCCTTGACCGGCATGCGGAAGTCCCGTTCGAGCAGGCGTAGCGTGGTTCGGTCGGGGTAGAGCCCGAACGGCAGGCTCATCACCAGCAGGGTCGGGTTGAGATAGCTCTCTTCCTGCATCGAGAAGGGCAGGGGCTCGCCTTCCCACAGGCGCTTGGCCCGTGCGGCAAGATCGCGGGCATGCGCGCGGTCGCGGCCGAACACCCAGATCGTCGGGATCACGCGGACAAATTTGCTATTGCCCGCCTCGTCCAGGATCCAGCCGATCTCCTCGATCTGCTTGCCGACCTCCACGGCGAACGAGCCCGCGGCCTTCTGCGCCGAGAGTATCTGCGCACGCTTGTGGATCTCGAACTGCGAATGATCGAACAGGATGTTGAGCGTGTAAAGGAAAGGGCCGCCGATCTGGTCGCTGTCTTCCGACGCGCCGCGCATGCCGCCCATAAGGCGATTGGCGCGCTCGGCTGTGATGCGCCGGGCCGGTGCCTTGGGCGTCAGACAACGAGCGACTTGGTTGCCCAGGAACACCTCCGCGCCTTCAAACACGAGATCCGGACCCGCATCGATGATCTGCTTGGCGATCGGCGGCGCGCCTGTGGTCGTGCCGTCTGCAAAGACGCCCGGCGCCGGATCGGCGACGCCGTTGAAGACGCGCCGGTAGAAGGCGACCATCTCCTCAGGCGGTAACCGGCGGATTCCGAGCTTCGACAATTGCTCCTCGACCTGGCGGCGCAGATCCTCGCCCAGCGGCCGGCGCGTCTTGATCGACAGCAGTGTGCGGAAATTGCGGACCGGGATACCGTGCAAGGCCTTGAGCCCATGCCGCCCTTCGCTGAGATAAGCGTGGGTGTGACGCGCGGAGGCCTGAATGAGCGGATCGTCGCGGGTCTTCAAATCGAGAAAAGCGTCGAGCGCGTCGTCGATCAGCGGGTCCGCGAAGGTGTGGAGCTGCAGGACCGTCCCGTCAGGGAAGTGGATATTGAGCAGCCCCTGCAAAGCGCCCTGGACATGGGCGAACATATAGGCGGTGGGCACCAGCTCCCAGGCATGGCCCCAGGTGTCGTCGATGCAGAGGAACGCCTCGGTCTCCTCTTCCCACGCGACGAGCGGAAGATAGTCCGAAAAGCTGTCGCGCCGCACGGCGTTGCGAAGGCGCGCATAGCTGAGGCCGCTCATGGCTGATGCTCCGGCACCGGCGGCACGATGGCTGGTGCGGGCGAGGAAGCCGGCGCGGGCTCACCATCGGGCGCAGCGGTGTCGCGAACCTGCCCGAGAATTGGTGCCTGAGACGCGCGATCGGGCGCGGCGACAAGGGCGCCGCCCACGACCCAAACGGGCTTGTCGACCACCGAATAGACGTAGCGTGGCATGTAGAGCCGGTCCGGGCGCTGCCGATCGGCATAGGGCAGGATCAGCGTCCGGACGGTCTGCGCGGGCTTGAGCATCGGCGTGACCGGAGCTTCGATCAGACCTTTCAGCTCACGATAGACGCTGTCGCGATAGCTGCCATAGGCGTTGCCCGCGCTTCCGCCCCGCGATCGGGAACCCGCTCGGTCGGCATCCTGCCCGCGCAGCATTGCGCGGTCATTGGTAACCTTGGGGTCAGACTTCGAGGTGACGCCGGCGACCGCGTCCTCATATGCCCGATCGGGATGGATGCATTGGCCGTGGTCGCTGTTCTTGCAGTCGAACTTCTCCGAATAGGGCGACATCATCGAACCGACGGTCGCGCATCCGCCCAAACCCACGAGCAGGCCGAGCGAGAGCAGAGACCGAAACAGAGACTGGTGGACCAGCGCTGGCATGGCGGAACCTCCTGTAAGATGGCGGGCGCGTCGCATCAGAATTTGCCCCCGACCGATGGCTTGATCTCGAGGGCGAGGCCTTCCTGAATGACGACCACGACGTCCTTGGCCGCGCCCACTTCGACCACCGGGCCGGCCTGGCGGGCGAGATCGAGATAGAAATCGGTGAGCTTGTCCGACGACTTGGAGAGCCCGCCGGCAACGCCAGACTTTACGGCGTCGCCCGCGTCGAGACTGCGTACGCTGCCAAGCGCCGAGGTAGAGAGGCTACCGAACGTGCCCTCGACCGACTGCGAAATGCCGGCGATCGTGCCCGCGATGAACGAACGCGCGAGCGTCGCACCGGCGCGCGTCACCACCTTTCCGGAAAGGCCCTTCTTTCCATCGGCATCGACGAAGAAGCCCTTGATCGCCTGGTCGACCACCGCGTGACTCTCGAAATCGACGCACGAGATCGAGACGAGCTGGATTTCGACCCGTTCCTTGGCGAGGCTTCCGGTCGCGTTGCCGATCACGAAGCAGCCGGCGAGATTGGCCTTCACCTCATTCGGGAGCACGGCGGGCGCCTGGACCCGGGCGATGATCGGCTCGGGATTACTGGTCGCGTCCCGGCTTGCCAGCGCGTCGATACCGGTCAGCAGCCGCGCCTTCATGAAACCAGGTGGCAAATAGATCGTCCGCTTCCCTTTTTTTGACGCGGCCCCGCCGCCCGCGCCTCCCTCCGCCGTTTGCGTAGCAGTCGCTGCGCCGATCGCTCCCACCTGACGTTCCGTGGGCGGCGCCGGCGGGGCCGGTGGGGCCGCCGGAGCGCTAGGCGGCGCAGGGATTTCGTCGGCCGCGCCCCTGGCCTCGGGAGGAGCCGGCGGGTAGGCAGGGGCTTCGCCGGGAAGAGCAGGCGGAAGGTCGCCGTCGCCGCCCGCGCTTTGGGCGTGGCCGGTCCCGGCAGCGCCGGGGACCACCTTGCCTTCCTCGATCGCGGTTACCCGATCTCCGAGCAAGGTCTGTCCGTCGAGGATCTTCTGGAGATCACCGCGCAGCTTCACCTCGAGGCTGTCGCCGCGAAGGCCCGCACCCATGTCGAGATTGGAAGCCTGGGGCGCCTTGGGCGCCTCCTTCTGGCCGCTGGTGCTCGCCGTGTAGAGACCGAAGCCAAGCAGTGCGATCGTCGATACGACACCTAGTTGCTTGGCACGCAACTTTTGGTCGGAACTGAGCTTCGACCACTGCGCCGGTAGATCGAGCAGAGCCGGGCGCGGGGTATTCACCGTCCCGTCGACGTCGCCGCCCTTACGAGCTGAGGGGCCAGCCTCTCTGAGGGTTCTCGTCGGGCGCGGTCATGGCTGGACACTCCGGCGCACGACGATCAGCCGAGCGGTCTCATTGGGACCCAAAGTCAGCCGGTCGATCGTGATGGCGAAGATGTCGGCCCCAAGCGCGGTATCGAGGAAGTCGCGTTCGTCGAGCGTGATCGCGACACTGGTGCGAACCAGGTATTCACTGACCGAAAGCCCAGCACCCTCGACCTCGAGACGCCGCCGTTCGCTGAGCGACGCCGTCGGAAGGTCGGCAAGGGCGAGCCTGTCGCGCGAAGGCGCGACCTCGGAGAACGACGCGGGCACCCGGTCCTGCAGGATCGCAAGCGCAATCCCGACTGCCCGCTCTTCCTCCACCAGCGGTCCCAGAAGCGCCTCATTGGCACGCGCACGCTGCGCACCGCCGGGGACCAGCGTCACCGTCTGGGCCGGAATGTCTGCGGGCTCGGCGTAGAGCGGATAGATAGCGCCGTTGCACGAGACGAAGAATTCGGACGGAGTCGTCACATAGGTTCGCGTCTTCGTGCTACCTGGCGCCGCACTCGGATCTTCGGTTTCGAGGACGAGGAACTTGATCCAGGCGTCCGATCCACCGCGCTCTACCGCGAGGCCCTTCTCGGCCGAGAATTTGACGTCGTCGATATCGCCGCCGACGCACACGACATGATTGACGTCGCGATTGGAGAGCCGGACGCGGCTCGTCTGGTCGGGAAGCGCCGCGATCGATTGGGCGAAGGCGGGGACGGAAGTGGGCAGGGACGCGACGAACGCGCCCGCGAGGCAAGCGAGCCTCATGCGGTTACCGGACATCGGCACTGAAGTTCTCCTCCTGGAGGGCGGTCAGCCAGAAGCGGCCGTTCTCGAGCGCGTAGCGAATGCGCAGATTTCCGCGGAATTTGCGGATCACGCCGCCGATCACGCGGACCTTTTCGACAGGGACAAGGATTTCGCTGCCCGTCCAGGTGACGGGCTGGTCGCCGCGGATATAGGTCGCGATCGAGAGCGTCGGATTGTTGCCGAGCTCGTCGAGCAGTCGGTTCAGGCTGTCCCGCAGGCCGTTGTACGCGCTGGGATGCGCGATCCGCAGCAGCTCCTGGAACTGCCGGTCCGCCGAATAAGCGGAATAGGTGCCGGCGAGACCGACGATGTTGAAGGTAATCGAGCGGAGATAACTCTCCGACGGCTTGTTCCCCGTCACATAGAGGTCGCCGTCCGCGCCGAAGGGCACGACCACGGTGCGCGTGTTCTGGTTCGAGGCATAGATGAGAGTGCCGAGCACCGCCGTGATACCGAACAAGCCGGCGATCGCCACCTTGAGCAGCCGATTCTCTTCGAACAGGTTGGCCGATCCCTGCAAATAGCGATGCAGGTGCCAGCTCGGGCGAGTGTCGCCGATCATGTCGGCCGCTGCCTTGCGTCGGAACGGATGTGCCATCTCGCCTACTCGAAGAAGCGGGTCTGGGTGGGACCCGGATAGTTGCGGAAGCGGGCAAGGCCCCAGCGCCAGGCCACGTGCGGGATGAACCCGCGCGGCTTGGTCCGCTTCCAGGGAATGAAGAGGAGAAGAGCGCCGAGGAGCGACCAGCCGATGATCCCGCCGACGATGACCGCGACGAAGATCACGCTCATCACGACGATGAACTCCTGACTGTCGAACCAGAGGATCTGGACCGGCCGGTGCAGGAACTGCGGAAGTCGTTCGTCCACGCCCTTCTCCCTTGCTTCACCACGCTGCTGAGCGTGGTCATCGGAAGGCGACCATCACCTTCCGTTCCGGGGACGGGCGCCAGCGGACCGGCCACCCGTCCTGTCTTCAGATCAGCATGCCGAAGGTCTGGAGGATCGAATCCGCCTTGATGAGGCAGACCGCCGCCACGATCGTCGGGATGCCGATCATGATGTTCGAGAAGAGCCGCGAGACGCCGAACAGGAAGGCGGCGACGCCGCCCACGAAGCCGAGCGGTCCCTTCACGCCCTGGTTCACGACGATGTCGTAGATGTCGTAACCAAGGTCGCCAGCGGCCGGCGCCTGGAAGGCGTAGGCGACGCTCGTGCCAGCGATCGCGGCCAGAAGGAAAAGGACGGCCGCGTCGATCGTGCGGAATGTCCTTCCCCGAAGCAAAGTGAGCATATTCAGTCTCCTTATGGTCACCAGAGCCGTCCAGATCATGCTTGCCGGTACCGATCGGTGGTCGTGTCCGGCCGGCGGCTTCGCTGGACGGCCCCTGGAGGCGCGCTGCCGCCGGCATCCCGGTCCTCGCTGGCACGGCGACCGCCGCGCTCGTGCGAGATCCGCCAAAGTCATGGGGCCGACCCTTCAGGGGGTTGGCTTGGGTTTCCGGCTTTCGGTCTCGAGAAAGGCTTCGAGTTCGGCCTGCTGGAAACCCGAAACGAGCTTGCCATCGACGAAGAGCGTCGGCGTGCCCGAGACGCCCATCTTACGGACCGTCTCGGCATCGCGGGCAACCTTCTCGGCGCCGGGACGGCATTTGTGCAGCGTGGGAGGCTCCGCACCGGAGTAGAGGGATTTGAAGGCCGCCTGCTGGTCTGGGGAGCATAGGATATGCTCGGCTTTTGCTGCCGCCTGCGGGTGAATGCCGCTCACGAAGTAGACGAGACGCTGGACCGGCTTCCCCTCGGCTTCCTTCGCCAGCCAGAAGCGTTCGAGCGCCTGGCAATAGGGACAGTCGGGATCGGTAAACTCGATGACCTTGGGTGCACCCGCAGGCCCTATCACGAGGGCGTCGGCGGGATCGATTGCCCTGAGGCGCGTCCTGGCGCCCGCATCCTGTGCCAGCGCGGTAAGATTGACCCCGTTCTTGTCGTAGATCGCGGCGAACAGGAGATGCTGGCTCTCCGGCGCGAAATAGATGACTCGTCCACCGGCAATAGCCTGATATATTGGCCCGCTGACAGGCGCCGGACCGAAGTCCTCGAAGGTCAGATTGGTGAAGGTCTGGCGCAATTGACGCTGAGCCTCCGCGGCCGCCGCCGTGAGCGGCTCGGCGCTGCTGTCTTGGGCATGGGCGGGGGCCGATGCGCAAAGTAGCGCAGCCAGGAACAGTTTACCGCTGCGCGACATCGGAGGACTCCGGACGAACGAGGGAGGTGCGCGCGAAAATTCGCCTGTCGAGAGTTAGCGAGTTTCCGAGTTTGATCACCGCGGGCAGAGCCGCCGGTACCGCCGCAGGGGGAGGCGGGACAGTGCTGGCCCTTTCGAGGATCGAGAAGCCGGCCCCGCTCTGGACGACCGCGAGCTGGGCGGTACGGGCGCAGGGGTAGCCTTCCGCGTCGGGACGGTAGGTCTGGGCGCTGGCCGGATTGGCGCCGATGGCCAGCAGAAGTGCTCCTGCAAGCATGGCGGGGGAGCATGGAAAGTCCATGGCACGCGTCTCCTCGTGGCGCCGAAGGGCGCTCGGGTGTGGGGTTTGGATAGTCCGGACTGCGGAGCTGGAACCTAGGCTCGCCGACTCCGATCCGGTGCGTCTGAAGCAATGACCATCATGAAAGTCCGACGCAATAGGCAGGGCACTGAAGTGCCGAAGCGGCGAAACAAAGCATAAGAGGAGCAGATTTGCTCAATGGAGATGACAAGCGCGGCAAAGAACAGGTTTCGGCACAAGCGGCACTATAATGCCGCTTGTGCCTCGCTTCGTCGTGGAAATGTACCGGTTCGGGAACGCGAACGGGTGCTTGAGCGCTAGTTTTGGCATGGGAAGAAGTGATGGGTCGAGCTCGACGCAGCTTTAAGCTCCGGCTTTCACCGGCGGGACTGGACGTTCTGATCGATTCCCATTGCCACCTGATTCGCGTCACGCGGTCGCTTATCGCCTGGGGAACCACCCTCCACGTCGCGATCGAGTATCTGAACAGCATGCCGACCGATGAGATCATCAATCAACTGAGCGGGCAGGAAGTGAGTTGGCTTGGGGGAGGACAGGAGCACCACGTCGGAGCCTCTTACCAGCTCTGGGACATCGCGAACAGCATCACCGAGCGCATCCAGCACGACGCGCCTGAGGTGAAGCAACCCACTCTGGGCACAATCTACATTGTGGCACTCCTGCAGGTCACAAAAGCGGACCACGGTGCATTGCTGCGCGCTTTTGATCGCGCCCTGCAATCGGGAGCAAGAACACCGGCCTCACGGGATGCCAATGATCTTGTTGGGTAAATCCCGACAACTTGGCCGAGGTTCCCAATTGACAGTGGTGGTAAGTACACCTTAGCCTCAAACCAATGGAATTGCCTTGGCGGGCGGTATCTCCCGTAAGGAGACACGGATATGTCGCATCAATTGGCGACTTCCGTTGCTGAAAGCCCGATCCTGTATGTCAAGGTACTGTCAGGGCGGCAAATAGAAGAGGCACGGAAGAAGCGGCGCCTGACGCAGCGCGATCTGGCGCGGGAGCTCGGCATGGGCGTGCGCTGGCTTCGCGAGATCGAAGCCGGTAACCCACGCTCTCGGCTGGATGACCATCTGGCTTGCGCCTATCGGCTAGGGCTGTCGACGGGCCATATCCTCATCCCGCTGCTCTTCGCGGGGCAGAAGATGTGCTTTCCGCGGCAGCTCGCGATGGGCGACCTCAGCGATCTCGAACGACTGTGCATTGAGATGATTGCGCAGCGAAATCTGGATCATCTGACACAGGCTCTCACCCCGGCGTGGACGAGTCCTCCGGTCTCGGCAGGAGCGGGGCTATGATGTCGGCAATGGACCCTCCATTGCAGGAGCGTGTCTATCTCGGGCTGAAGGCCGACTATTTAGCCGGCCACTTCGTCCCGGGCAAACGGATCGATATCCAGGACCTCGCCAACCGGCATCGTTCCAGCAAGACCCCAGTTCGCGAGGCCGCCTTCATCTTCGTTGGCGAGGGCCTCTTCATGCACCATACAGATGGAGGATTCCTGGTTCCGATTCCGGAGCCTCTTGAACTCATAGAGCTTCTCAGGTGGCATATGCAGCTGATAATGGCCTGTATGTCCGGTCTGAGAGAACCTGCGCTGCGACGTGCGCTTCAGCAATGTTCGACTGTGGCTAAGGATGCCTCCGCAGTGGATTTAGCATCGCAGGCAATGGAGATTTTCACATCGTTGGCCGATGCAACGGGAAATAACCAAGCATCAGTCCATGTCCGGCGGTTGAATGAACGGCTCCACTATTCAAGAATCGCAGATGCCGGCGAACCTACGACAGCTGAAAGGGAACTTTCGGCTCTCACCAGTCCCCGGGTCGCAGACCTTCGAAAAGCTCTGCGAAGGAGAATTGAAGCGTATCACGTGAGGAAAATTTGTCGTCAAGAGGAGATCATCCAGTTCAGTAAGGGCGATGCCGTAACGCAATAATCTCAATGATTTAATTGGAAAACGCGTCCCGTACCTTTTAGCGAACAGCCTTTCTACTGCCTGTTCGCGGATATTACGACAGATTGACGCGATATATTCGCGCCATCCGAGATCAGAACGGCACTACTCTACGCTGCCGCCATTCCCGCGGCAGTAGATGAGGAGTGTGTCATGGAACGGAACGACGATCACAACAGCGATTCGCTGATCGATCTCGGCTCGGTCGTCGAGGAAACCAAGGGTGGTGCCATGAGCGGCCAGGATGGCTTCCTTCAGCGCCAGGCCACCGGCATCGGCCTCGAGGACGACTGAAATCGATGGCGCGCGCCGTCGTGCGCGCGCCATTACTAACGGGATTGTTCTCATGCGCTACACGCTGAGGGAGGGGCTCTACCATTGCCTCGCCGGACCCAACGTCATCTTTCTCGACGTGTCAAGAAACCGCTACTTTGCTCTACCGGCGCCGTGCGAGGAGGCGTTTCGACGCTTGGTCGCTCAACAAGGTGAGAGTTTTCCGGAAGTGAGCGACGGCCTGTCGACGCTCATCGCTGCAGGGCATCTGGTGGAAAAGCCATCGCCGGGAAGATGCTTCCACGACATCAAGATAGGACCGCCCAGAGCTGATTTTGCGGGCCGCCGGAAACCCGCCTTTCATTTTTTCGACGTGCTTCTCGCAATGTACTGGGAAGCCATCACATCGTTCAGATTGCGTATCCTCCCTCTATCGGCAGTGCTTGATCAAGCGAACAGATCCGGGCGCGGTAAAGCGCCCTCGCAGGATAGGATCGAAGGACTAATTCTCTCCATGCTGTGGGCATTCGACTGCACCGCGTTCGCGTTCGGCCGAGCAAATAGGTGCCTTGCCAGGTCGCTGGCAATGTTCTCACTGTGCCGGTCAAAGGGCCTAGAGGTCCAACTGGTCATTGGCGTCCGTTCACCGCCCTTCGCGGCTCACGCATGGGTGCAATACGATGACACAGTACTGAACGACACTCTCGAGCAGACTCAATATTATTCGCCGATAATGGTGGTCGGATGAGCCTTGCCTATCTCGCCATCTTGAGGCCTCGCGGCTCGGCTGCTCATCAAGGGCAAGGGCGCACCTCACATTCAAGTATACGCTGGCTGGACATCTCGCGGAACATATCGATCGCCACCGACGTACCGCACATGCTCACTATATTCCCTGGCGGCACAGGATTTTTGTTCGGGACCCTGTTTCATCGGCACGGTCCGGCGGACCCAGTCGATGGGCTTCCTCCTGACGAGATTGAGACGATCCGGGCAACGCGGGGACAACACCTGATTGATCGGTACTGGGGACGATACATCGCGGTGATCCAAGCGGAACGCGGCCACTACGTCCTTAGGGATCCGTCCGGCGCGTTACCCTGCTACTTTGCAGTTTCGCGCGACACCTTAGCGCTATCGTCTGATCCGTCGCTGCTGGTCGACGGAGGGGTAGAGCAGCCCGACATCGATTATTCGGGGGTCGCGCGCGCGCTTCTGCTTGCCGGCTTGCCTGAGGAGGAAACGGCGCTCACGGGGGTACAGGAACTGCTTCCGGGCACTTGCCTGCTTTTCGACGGGGCGGACCTCTCTACGAAGATTCGGTGGAACCCTTGGGATTTCACCAGCGAACCGGACCGAACAATCGAGGAGCAGGTGGGCCGCCTGCGTCGCGCGACCGAATGCTCCGTTGGTGGCTGGGCGCGTCTATATGGCAAACCGCTCCTCAGTATTTCTGGAGGACTTGACTCGTCGATCGTGGGCGCGTGTCTCAACCGGTTAGGAGGCGACTTCTCCTGCATAACCGTGACGACCGATGATTCACTCGGCGACGAACGGGAATATTCACGGGCTGTCGCTCGCCACCTGCAGAGGCAGCTACTGGAAGAGACCTATGTGCTCGAACATGTCGACCTCGGTAGATCGTCGGTGAGCCATTTACCGAAGCCATTTGGGCGCCTGGATGCGACCGCGTATGATGCAGCTGTCGTTACCGCCGCGGAGAACATTGGTGCTGCGGCCGTATTCACCGGCAATGGCGGTGACAACGTCTTCTTCATGAGCCGTTCGGCGCGTCCACTGGCGGATCGGTACCTGATCGAAGGGCTATCAATGGGCCTCCTGCGAACCATCAGAGATATCCACCTGCTTACAGGCGCCAACGTCGCGCAAGTAATTGGGCAGGGAATGCGAGCTTGGCGCAATGCAGCGGCAGGATATGTGTGGAAGCGTGAGGCAGAGTTTCTATCGAAGGAAGCGGTCGAAACCGCCAGCCGCCGGCCCATTCATCACCCTTGGCTAAAACTACCCGAGGGACGCTCGCTTCCTGGCAAGGCGGCCCATATCGCGATGCTGTTGCGTATGCATTATTCGCTTGCTGCATACTATGAACGAAATGGAATTCCCTTTGTCCACCCGCTGGCCTCGCAGCCGCTCCTAGAATGTTGTTTGCAGATTTCCACGTGGCAACAGTGTGATCGTGGTTTTGACAGATCTGTCGCCCGCAGAGCTTTTGCACATGCGCTCCCCGATTCCATTATCGAGCGGCGAGTCAAAGGCAGCCCGCAGGGGTTTAGCTTTCAGATCTTTAGCCGATTTCGCGATGAAATACGGCAACGCCTGCTAGACGGATTTCTGAGTAACAATGGCGTGCTAGAAAAAGCTCAGATTGAGAAAATGTTCATGCGCGGACGCCCAATCAGCGGTAATGAAATCACGCGCTTGTTGATGCTGGTCGATACTGAAGCCTGGGTTCAACACTGGCGGGCGACTGGAAATACAGAGCCGAATAGCCGGCGGGCGGCTATAATCGGCTTCGGCGAGCGCGTGGCGTGAGACGACTTGAATTGTGCGAAACAAGGAGCCGACTATAGCAGCCTGTGGCGGGAAAGGATCAATCGGGCGCTCCGTCCTGCCATTCGCGTGCGTCCCCAATCCCACGAAGCCAATAGTCGAACCAACGTATATTTCGCTCATAGGCCGCCAACCGATGTGCTGGTTGCCACTTGACATGATGCTCGTCCGGAAAGACATATAAGGCTGCTGGTTGATGCGCCTGCTTGAGCGCCATATAGCTGGCGACAGCTCCGCGGAATTCATCGTCTGATTGCTGTATAAGCAGGGGGGTAGAGACTCCTCGGGCATTTGCTACGAGAGAAATATGTGACCAGAAGTCAGATCGATAGTCGATTAGCTGAGGCCAGCCCAGCTGATGAAAAGCGTCGGCACCACTTGGTCCCACTAGAGCATCCTGGAACGGCTCCCAGCAGCAACCACTGACTGAGGCAGCTTTGAAGATATTGCTGTTGATCATCGCGAACTGAACCGTCGACGACCCGTCACTCAGGCCGGTGATGCCGATGTAACGCATGTCGACGATGCCGCGCTCGGCTAAGCTCCTAACGGCAATCTCAACTGCAGAAAGTACGCTGCGTCGATCTCTGAAATCTTCCAGTAGCGTTCGCTCGTTCTCGCCGGCTGTCTTGGCGCTGGAGCCAAGGCGGTTTGAATCGGGGCGCTGAACACTGAGAATGGCATAGCCTCGATTGGCGAATGGTTGGATTGGAAATTCATCTCCAACACCGCCTCTGAGAAAGCCTCTCGACGTGTACTGAACGACGATCAGTGGATAAGTTCGGCCTTTCACATAGCCTGTGGGATAAACGAGGTCACCGAAAGTTTCGATTCCGAAGCGATTGCGCCAGTTGAGACGTTCTACGCGACCCAACGCAAATCTATTAAATTCAGGGTTCGGATCATAAACCAACTCGACTTGGCTTGTATCCGGGTCCAGAAGGATGATGTGCCGCGGCACCGTGGATTGTTCTCGAGCGCAAAGCAATTTTCGACCGAGAGGCTGACAGTCGAGCAACAGATCCGTTGTTGTATATAGGCGTCTAGGCTCGGCTGCCCCTAGCTTCCATTCATAGATTTCGGTTTCACTGTCGCCCCACCCACCGCGACGGATAAAGCGAACGCTGGTATCGTCGCTTGTCCACCACACCGCTGAGGCGCCCGCGCATATTGCCGAGACGCATACCTGTTTTCGTCGGCTCGCGTCCTCAGCGCTGATCTTGCCGCCCGACGAACCTCCGATTTCGCCCGCCTGAGAGGAAGAAGCAGTGCGCCCGTCGCGGGAGACGGCAGTCGGCTCCGCACCCAACTTCTGGATGAAGTTCTCAAGCTCAGAGGTATCGGACGGAGTGGCATCCGCCACGATCCTAGTCGAAAGATCCAGGCTTCGAACCACCCGCCTAGTTGCTGAGAAGGCTTGGGGCCCGTTGGCGAAAAGAGGAACGAACCGAACGTCATACCGATAGCCCTGACGTGCCTCGGCATCCTGAGGTTGGCCGCCAGAATTGACCTTCCCAAGGACAGAATAGATTAGCTCTCGACCGTTTGACTTGAGCGAGAATTCTTCCACATCGTCGGGCTCGCTAGATAGACGCTCGCTCCCCGCGCCGTCTGCTGCGGCGCGCCAGATTTGGGTCGTGCCATTCATCCGTTTGAGGAAATAGACCCAATTTCCATCCCTTGACCACCTCAGAGGGATTCCCGCAGCGTATCCCGTGCTGACTCTCGCGCCACCGACCCCGTCGACGAATTGAAGGATGAATTCCCCACCAGAATCGATCGTCGTCGGGGTCGCCCGAGAACCGATATCGATTACGATGATGCTGGAGTCATATTTGTTAGCAGATGGATCCGCCCTCCTGGTCTGAACCGCAATTTTTCTTCCGTCGGGGGAAAGGCTCAGGAGGTGCAGCCCAGGAGCCGGATAGGTGGGGCCGATGTCTGATAGGCGCGCCAAGTCAAAAGCGGTCAGTGTTGTTGGCTTTGCCGTCTCGGAGACCATAGAGGTGGCCAACGGCGCGCCATTCAGGATCGAAGTTGGCATGAGAGCGCACGCGACGGCGAGCGCTGTTTTCCTGAGATCGGAGCTTGGCATTAGAAGCTCTTGCTGATCGATAGGCTTATGAAGCGCCCCACGCTTGGGAAATTGTTGGAATCATAGTGATAGCCGAGCGAGCTAGTGGTCCGGATATATGGCGGCTTATTGTTGAAGATGTTCAACGCCGATATTGTAAAGCTCATATCGGAAAGAGGGCCCGTGTCAGCACCGGTCTCGTATCGTGCTACTAAGTCCACTGACCTGTATGACCCTACCTCGGTAACCGGCTGTATGCGATCGTCAAGCGATCCACCGATGTAGGAAAATACGCCAGTCAGAGAGAAATTATTGTGTTGCCATTCCATTAGGGACGAGGCGCGCCAATGGGGTTGTCTGTATAGAGTGCCGGCGAGTTGAATCGTCGGCTGACTTGCGCTGAGTTGTTGTTCACTTTTAAGATAACTTGCAGCGCCGTTTGAACCGCGCCGGGTTTGCCGGAGGCTGGTTGGTTTGAGTCACGCCGCC